>JAWOIM010000558.1:0-20359 GCA_046484685.1 Chloroflexota bacterium
CTTAGCGTGCGGGCACACGATAAATGCTCGTTAAAATCAGCAGGGCCATCCAGGCTCGCAAATCCATGCACGTTTACTATGTCACTATCCGTCATAGAATCAGCAAAATCCTCCACTTTCAACTGCTCGTCAGGTGTAAGAAATGTATCGCAGTTTAGGGTAAACAGAATCAATTCACCTATCGGCTCACTTGTCAGAGGTGTGCATTCGGTTGGTGTTCCTATTTCCGTTCTGCCACAAGCTCGCTGAATGTAAGAATTAGATCTGATGTAAGTGACTGGCACTTGGTTGCTGCCAGTCATGACTGCCTCAGCTACCTTATTGGCTTCTAACTCGTCTCGATTAGTGGGACTGCTAATTGAACATTTTGTCTGAGTTCTTTGCTTAGTCGAATTTTGCTGTACAACATGAGTTAGTTCGTGAGCTATTAGTCTCTTCCCTGAATATGTCTGTGGAGCATATTGGCCATCATCAAACACGACATGCTGCCCCACCGTATAGGCTTGAGCCTGAAGAGCGCGAGCCGACTGCGCCGCTTTCCCATTCGTATGCACCCGTACTTCGCTGAAATCGTGCCCAAAGCGCGGCTCGAAGAATGCGCGTGCCGTTGGATCCAGTGGTTGGCCGGGTGAGCGCAGCACCTCGTGGACAATGGGTGGGGCAACCTCCGGGCCGTTCTGGTTGACGGCGCGGCGCTGCAAAAGCTGCCCTTTTTTCTGGCACTCGGTGCATTGGCCGTGCTGGTCGGTGGTGTGTTTGCCGCAGGCGCATTTGCGCGGCAAGAGGCCGATGGCTGCCGGGGAGATGGGTAGTGGGGGTTTAACGGCCGTTTCCTCTCTCATTTTCCAATCCCTCCATACACCGCCTGGGCAATTTGCTGCCCCAGCGCCGCGGGGTCCTGGTTGGCGGGCAGTTGCAGCGCGTCACCCGGTATGACCGGCACAGCCCCGCCAATCGACAAACCCGAACCTAACCCGCTTTCGCCAATCAGCCGCGCCAGTTCTGTCTCCACGGCCGTTTGCAGCAACGGCCGTTCCCGCGCCGCCACCGCAATCCCATCCAACACCAACCGGTCTACCACGACCTGGTAAGACGGACGATGGACGATAGATAATGGACGATGGCCTTCGTTGCGATTGTGCCAAAATTGTTTTCGTAACATACTATCACTCACCGATTACCGAATACCGAATACCGATCACCGCTTACTGCCACACCAAATCCCGCTCCCGCAACGGCCGCTCCATCTTACGCAGTTCGGCGCGAGCCGCTTCCAGGATCAAGGGCATCGTCACCGGCTCGTCCCGTTGGGCGGCCAGGAAGGCGGCGTTGAGGGCCACGTTCTGGATACTGCCACCGGTCAGATTGAGCCGGGCCAGGTGGTCATAGTCAAGGTCGGCCTGGGGCATCTGCGGCGGCAGAATGCGCTGCCAGATAGCCTGACGCTGAGCCAGGTCGGGGAAGGCAAAATTGACCACAAAGCGCAGCCGCCGCATAAAGGCCGCGTCCAGGGCGCTTTTGCGGTTTGTGGCCAGAATGGCCAGGCCTTGATACGCCTCCATGCGCTGTAACAGATAGTTGATCTCGATGTTGGCGTAGCGGTCGTGGCTGTCCTTGACCTCGCTCCGTTTGCCAAAGAGGGCGTCGGCTTCGTCAAAAAAGAGGATGACCCCGCCATCCTCGGCGGCGTCAAAGAGGCGGCGCAGATTTTTCTCCGTCTCGCCGATATATTTGCTGACCACGGCCGATAAATCAATCCGGTATAAATTGAGTTCCAGTTCATTGGCCAGCACTTCGGCGGCCATCGTTTTGCCCGTGCCGCTTTCCCCGGCAAAGAGGGCGCTCAACCCCAATCCCCGGCTCATCTTTTCGCGGAAGCCCCAGGCGTCGTAGACGGTGTTGCGATGGCGCACCTGGGTGGCAATCTGGTGCAGCAGCCCGGCCAGTTCATCGCTCAGCACGATATCGTCCCAGGTGGCCTTTGGCTCGATGCGCTGGGCCAACTGGTCCAGGCGGGGGCGGGTGTTGGTGAGGCAGGCGTCCCAGAGTTGGGGGATGGGGGATGGGGATTGGGGATTGGGGTCGGTCAGGGTGGAACGGCCGATTTGGCGAATGGTGGCCGCGTTCAGATTAAATTGGCCGGCCAGCAAGGCCGAACCCTCTGCTATCCAGCCATTACTCCCATCACTGTTCACTGTCAACACCTCCTGCCAGATGGTCTGCTGCTCGGCAGGGAGGGGGCGGTGGATTTCGACGGCGGTGGCGGCGGCACCCAGTCCGGGCCGGAGTTCGCGGCTGGCCAGGAAGAAGATGCCCTGGCTGCGGGCCAGGAAGCGCTGCAGCGGCGATGTCTGGCCGGGGGCCGGATCGCCGTCCGTTTCGTGGGCGTCCAGGTAGAGGGCCAGCGGCAGTAAAATACTTTCCCGCTGCCAGAGGCGGGTCATCTTTTCCAACTGGCTGGGGTCATTAGGCAGCAGCTCGGCCGGCAGCCTGTTGAGGTGCAGCCCCAGTTCGGTGGCCGCCCGCCGGGCTACCATCTGCTTGCTCAGGTTGTCCAGCCCCAGCAGTTGGATTGTCAGCGGCGCGCCGTTAGGCCGGCTGTGCTGGACATGGCCGACGATTTGGGCCACGGTCGTTTCCTGCGAGGGCGGTAAGGGATCATCATCCTGGCCGACATCAAAGGGAGCCAACAGCGGCGCCAGGCGGTCGTCCAGATAGTTCAGCCCTTTGGCGTAGTTGAGAACGCGCTCATCGACACGCAGGGCGCTGGTGGTGAGCGGCTGGGCGCCGGGCTGGTTGATTTCGATAAGCTGCCAGTAGCGCAGCGGCCGTTCCGGGGAAAGCGCGTCCCAGGCCGGGTCGTCAAAGAGGGCCAGGGCCAAGGCAAAGGTAGGAAAGGGCCGGTTGGGGTCATCCTGCGCCTGGGCGCAGAGGGCCGGCAAGCGGGTATCCAACTCCATCCCCAGGCAAAGCAGCAATATCTCCTGCTCAAAGCGTGACAGACCCAGGCGACGGGCCAGAATGAGCAGCGCCGGCGGCGGTTCGACCGCTTCGGTGGTGGCCAGGCGTTCGGCCAGCTTCTCCAGCGACGAGGGGGCCTCCAACAACCGGTCGCTCTCTTCAATGCGCGAGCGGTTGAACAGGCCAAAACGGCGGGGTTCGTCAGAAACGGTCATTTCCGGCGCAGTGGCCATCACGGTGACCAATTGGGACAACCGCTGCCGCAGCCAGGCCAGCGCCGTCGTCAGGTAGATCTCGTTATTCTTTTCCCAGGTGGTTAGCTGTTCATTCATGCTTCAATTGTCACGGTTTGGGCCGGGTCAAAAATCAGGCCGGCTGGCGTGGCCTGCACGGGCAGACTGTCCACGCCATCCACACGCAGACGGACCACAAAATCTCCTAATGGCGCGTCGATAATGGTAAAGGTGAGGCTCTCGGTGGGGGCGGGATGGTCTTGGGCCGGAATTTCCCGCTCGCCCAGCAGCAGCCGCACGCGCTGCTCCGGCAAAATACGGGGAGCGCATTGAACCGTCAGAGTCACGCTGCCGCTGCCGTCGGGCGTGGCCGGATTGGGGGCAATGTCCAACATCTGAGGCGACAGCGGCAGCGGCAGGGCATTGCTGCGCCGCATTGTTTCACCCGTGGCCCCGCTGCTTACGATGACCGCATAAAAACCAGCGGCCCAGTTAACGGCCGTGCCGTTATCCGGCAGGGTCAGGATCAGCTTTTCGGCCGTGCTGTCAGGCTGGGGCGACAGTTCAACCGGCGAGAGCAAAGGATGGGTCAGGCCAACGGCCACATTTTCCCCGCCCAGATTGCGCCCGATTAGCTCAACCGTATCCCCCAACTGGAAACCGTATCGTGTCTCGGCCGGGCGGCGAATCTCTTCCAAAATGGGTAAGGGGCCGATGACCGTTTCCACGCCCCTGTCTTCCGGTCCGCGGCGCAGAACGGGCAGGGCGGCCCGGCGCGGCCGCTGGCTCTCAATTAGCACTACTGAGACTTCGTAAGCAACCGAGGGGCGGTAATGGGTCTGGAAGCCCGACCAGATTTTGGACATCTCCTCCAGGTTGAGCGGCTGGGGGGAGATGCGAACCTTTTCGACCTGATCGAAGGGGAAAGCATCCCGGTCGGCAGCGGGCAGGGCGCTGTTGATCTGGGTCGGGTCGAGCAGGGGGTGGTCATGGAGAATACCCATCGCCTGCCCCAGCAGCCGGTAGCTGCCCAGCAGTTGGGGCGGATCGGGGTCCTGGGACACGCCTGCCTCATCTTCGCCGGAGTAGGCGGTCAACAAATAGTAAAGGTTGAGGGGCAGCGGTGGGTGGCCCACTTCGCCGGGCCGGACGCGCCAGGGTATATCCCGGTTGCGCCAGGCGGCGTTAATGGCAGTATGGTAGAGGAAGAAGTTGACCTGCTCACCGGTGTCGCCGTTGCGTGCCCGGTCCGGCGGCCGCGTGGAGACGTCAATACCGGGCACATCGTCGCCCAGCCGGTTGTGGAGCAGAATGCGGAGATAGTTGGTGACGGCGGCAATGGCCAGCGCGTTGCTCATCGGCCACCTCCGTTACGCTGGCGCAAATAATCGTCCAGGCTGGTGAGGCTTGGCTGGGGGCGGGATTTTTTAGGCGACGGGGGCGGCGGTGTGGCCCGCACTTCGATACGGCCGATATGGACCTGGATGGTGGGGGCAGGCACGGCCGTTTCTTCCCGGCTGGTTGCTCGCTGCTCCTGTCCCCTTGGTCTGATTGGGCGCGGTGGCGAAACGGATGGCCGCAAGTCGTTCAGAGCGACAGCAGGTGTGATCTGCTGGAGCGCTGTCTGTGCTGGCGCTGCCGACTGTTTGTTGGCCCGCGTCGCTTTTGGGGCCGGAATGGCTGCCGGTGGCGTCGGCTCCTGGCCGGTCGTTTTAGCGGCTGACCTGGTCAACGGCCGTTTCTCCACAACAACCGGCATGGTTCTGATGGGTGGGGTGGTTGTGGCGGGTATAGCGGCCGGGGCTACAGGCCGGGTCGGCTGTGGCACTGGTGGGGGAGCGGTAACGGGTTTGACCGCTGCGGCCGGGTCAGAAACGGCCGCTTCTGACCGGCTGCGGCGGGCTGGTTGGGCCGGCTTGTCTGAAGCAGCAGCGGGCCGGACAGTCACCTTTGGCTCGATGCGCTGCTGCACCAGCATCTTCTCATTTACCGTTGTGTGCCTGATGGTTTCTGGCTTTTCGGCCGGCTGGTGTGACCGGGCTGGTGGCTCTTGCCTGACAAGTGGGGCAATAGGCTGATGATGCCAAACGGCCGTTGGCGGGGCGGCTGCTTTGGCCGCTGGACTGGCAGGTTGAACCGGCGGACCAGGATTAGCCACAATTGGCTGCGGCTGGGGCGGCATGGTGGGCTGAGGTAGGTTTGGGGGAGAAACGGCCGTTTCTCCCGCTATCTCCATACCCCAATCCCTATGCACCATCCCCCAACCGCCACCAACCGGCTCAAACAGTGAAGGTTGCCGGGGTTGCAGCACGGGTGCACTTTCCAGAGTGCGGGCCACCAGGTTGCTCAAATAATCACTCATCCGTAAGCCATCTCCAGATATTGGCGGCGACGCCAGGGGCTAAGGGCCAGGCTGTCAGCCTCACGCCAGCCATAGGCGGCGGCCAGTTGGTGTACTTCATACAAAGTGCGCCAGGCCCAGGTGTCAAGTTCCTGCCACAGGTAGCTCAAAATGTCAAACAGCAGCGACCATTCATGCCGGCAGGCAGGGCAGTTAAGGTTGATGGTCACATTGGCCTGGGGATCGATTGCGGCCAACTGGGCCTCAACCGCCTGGCGCACTGCAGCCGGCAGCCGGTTAGCGTGTGCCGTTTTGCCCTGGCGCGTGGCTTCCACGATACAACGGGCCAACAACTGCTGCTCAGCCTCGGTCGGGTCGTCCAGCCGGGCTACGGCCAGCAAATCCTGACTGTTGGGCGGACGCAGGCGGAGCCTATAGCCGCGACTGTTGAGTTCGGTTGCGGCCGTTTCATCTACAACCATTACATCAGCCACACTGAAAGAAAACTCCAATTGCTCGGTACAGGCGGGGCAGGCGGCCACGCCGGGCAGGTTGGGGCCAAAAAGCCGCTCACGCAGCGCCAGCAGGTGGCGATCTCGCCGGCCAATGGGCAGGGCGGCCAGCTCATCGGTCGAAGCGTCCGGCAGGGCACCCGCCAGCAGCAGCAGCGCCCGCCACACCGGTGGCTGGGACCAGCCCTGCTCCCAAATGGTCAATAACGCCTGGTCAGGAATGGAGTGCAGCATAAGAGAATCTCGTCGGCAAGTAGAACGTGGAACGTAAAACGTGAAACGTAAGGGTGGGCGTAGGAGTCATTACGTTTTACGCATTACGCACTACGGTTCCGTAAACGTCGGCTCACTCGGCTCACTTACCTCGTAATCCCGCTCCCAGCCCTCATTTTGCAGGGTAAGTGTCTGGATGGCTACAGCGTTGGCGCTGGCGTCTAGTTCGGGCATGGCCTGGTATTCGGACACCCAGCAGCGGAAAACGTGGTAGGCGATGACCAGTTGGCCGGCCTCGTTGTACACTTCAATAATGATGTCTTTACGAAAATCCTTGAGCGAGACTTCGACCCCCAGGCCGGCCCCAAAGTTCCACACCTTGTTGGCCCACTGCTCAAATTCGGGATCGTGGGTGACGCCTCGCTCCAGCGTAATCGGTTCATATTTGGTCTGGCCGGGCGATTTACGCACGGTGCTGGGGTCGCCACCTTCGCGGTGTTCAACAACCTCGGTGGTGCGTTTGAGCGCCCCCACTTTACTGACGCCGGCGACGAAACGGCCGTCCCACTTCACGCGAAACTTGTAATTTTTATACGGATCAAACCGTTCGGCATTTACACTAAACTGTGCCATCAGAGCCTCCTCTGCGAATTATGAGGGATGAATTATGAAGGATGGGATCACCCATTATGTTTCCACCTGGCCGGCGAGCTGCTGAATCTTAAGGATAACGAACTCGGCCGGTTTGAGCGGGGCAAAGCCGACAAGGATATTAACGATGCCCAGGTTGATGTCGTTTTGAGTGGTGGTTTCACTGTCACACTTAACCAGATAAGCATCGCGGGGTGAACTGCCCTGGAACGCCCCCTGGCGGAACAGGTTGTGCATAAAGGCGCCCACGTTCAGTCGAATCTGCGCCCAGAGCGGCTCGTCATTGGGTTCAAAAACCACCCACTGTAAGCCCCGGAAGAGTCTTTCCTCGATGTAGAGGGCCAGGCGGCGCACCGGCACATATTTGTATTCGTCGGCCAGCAGGTCGGCCCCGCGCAGGGTGCGCGCGCCCCAGATAACGTGGCCGATAACGGGGAAGGTGCGCAGGTTGTTGATGCCCAGCGGATTCAACTGGCCGTTTTCATCATTGGTCAGAGAGACGCTGAGGCCACGAATGCCGTTCAGCGAAACATCAATACCGGCCGGTGCTTTCCAGACGCCGCGCTGTACGTCGGTGCGGGCCATGGCCCCGGCCACCAGGCCGCAAGGAACAAAGGTGTCGGTCTGGTTTTCACGCAGCGGATCGGCCTTGATAACGCGGGGGAAATAAAGGGCGGCGTTACGGGCGCCCGTACCGGACAGGCCCAAGTCGCCCAAACCGGCGCTGGCGGAAGCGGTATCGGTCCAATCGGCCGGGGGATCAACAATGAGCATGGCGCGGCGCTCCACACAGTAGGTCAGGGCCTCGCTGTAAACGTCGGTTTCTGTGTCTCCCTCGCGGCTGTCGGGCGGGATGCAGAGCAGGTTGAACAGGTTGGCTTTTTCCAGGGCATAGAGGCCGGTTTTGTCTGCGCGGCTGCCACTGTAATCGGCTGCTTCCAGCGCCGGACTATCATGGGCTACACTGTTCACCGGGCTGCTCAAATCATCGCTGGTCCACAATTCGTTCTGGGTGGCTGGCGTCAACGCATCATGGGTTTCAGGCCGGTCTTCGGGTAGGGGATCGTCAACGGCACGAACCAGGCGGGAGTTGTTTCGTAACACGCGGTCTACTTGGCGGGGGCTGTCGGCAACGGTCAGGTTAACAAACTTTTCAACCGTGCCGGTACTGCCGTCAAAGACGGTCAGGTTGAAGAGATCGTCAGCTTCCAGTTCGTTGGCGGTAACCCACGCGGGCAAATTGGCTTCGGATGGGACATCGTGGTCGACACGTGCCCGCAGCTTGTTGCCCCATTTGCCTTTGGAGTCCGCTTCAAGGATCAGGCCGTTGGCGTCGAGGCGGGCAGCAGGCAAGGTTGTACCGTTACCGTTACCATTGCCATTGCCGTTGCCGTTGCCGTCACCATTGTCGCCATCTTCTTCATCTTCTTCTTCGATATGGAAAAGGCGAACAATAATGGCCTGACCACCGCCATTTTGGAAAAAGTCACGCACGGCGTAGCTCATGGGGTAATTGACGCCGAGGCCACCAAAGTTGCGCTCAAAGTCGCCATAGTTATTGACAATGGTTGGATTATTGTCGGGGCCACGGGCCGCCCGGCCTATAAAGGCGGTGATGGACGTGGCCACGCCGGTGATGGTACGCACGCCGCTGGGGACTTCTTCGATATAAACACCAGGATAAGTTGGCGTAATTGCCATGAGGAACCTCCTTTGAATATAGGACACAGATTAACGCAGATGCACGCAGATATTTTTTGTTATGGGGTTTTGCTGTCATCTGCTTCTGACAAGTGGCTGCGGATAAAGGACTTTATGTGGTCTGAACGCCAGGATGAAGGCATTATGCTGTTGTATAGTGGTAAGCTTACCGTTTCAAAACAGAATCATGCCGTTGGGCTGGGATGATCATGAATTGATACTGCTTTCAGGAGCGTAGGCTAACAAACGGCCGTATCCCACAGCGTTGTTGAGTCGTATCTCCGAGCGATCTTGTGGGGTTTGTGGGGGTATTTTGTGCAGAGTTGCCTCTACCAGGGCGATATTTTGTTGGATCTGATGTTGGGTCTCAGACAGCAGCGAGCGGAGAGTCTCTAACTGTTGCAGCGTTTGACGCAGGGAGCATTCAGGAGAGAAAACGGCCGTTTCTTCCCCCCTTTGACCCTCCGGACCCTGCCCTTGCGGCAGTTCTTCAGCCACCATTTGTTCATACAACGCCTTGGTGCGCCGGCCCGGCTCTACAGCCAGTTCTTCGCGTAGAATTTTGGCGCAACGTTCATACTGCCGCAATGCCTCTGAGCGGTTTCCCGCCAGATAATGAAGACGCATCAGGCTGCGGTGGCTATTTTCGCGGGCCAGATCGTAACGCAGCACTTGCATTCCATAGCCAATACCGGTTTCATAGTGACCGTCGGCCTCACAGTAATTCATCAGCTTTTCCAGCATGATCAGGTAGAGACGTTGCAACCGTTCCCGTTCAAACAAACACCATTCTTGATACGCCCCTTCCAGCAGATCGCTGCGATATAGATCGATGGCCGTAGCCACTTGCTTCGCCGTGGCGTCATCCCAGGTCTGACCCGGACTCTCTTTGATCTGGGCAAAGGTTTGCTCAAATTGGGCCACATCCAGCCATAACCGATCGCCTGTATTAAGCTGCACCCATTCCCCGTCCACATGCAGAAAATCAGACAGGCAGCCATCTAAAACTTGTTCCAGT
Source organism: Chloroflexota bacterium (assembly GCA_046484685.1). GTDB lineage: Bacteria > Chloroflexota > Anaerolineae > Promineifilales > Promineifilaceae > SLGK01. The sequence goes on from JAWOIM010000558.1 coordinate 9,631, forward strand.
TCAGACTGCAACTGCCACAATGTTTTGCGCAAATAACTTTTGCATTGGGTAGCCGAGGCATCACACCAAAGCATGGTAGCCAGAACTTCGCGGGTATGGGGACGGTTGCGGTAAAGCAGGAGATAGCTAAACAACTCCTGGACTTTGGCTCCCTCTAGGATCATGGGTGTGTGTGGTTGTGCGGCGACGGTGAACTTACCAAATAAGCGCGCATATAATTTATTCATATCTTATATCACCTACCACAGAGGGCACATAGAACGAGGTTCTGTGTGCTTAAACGAAAGACTTCTTAATGTACAAAAGGGGGAAATTGCTGTTGTGAAGCGGTGATGTGTGGCTATGATAGGAAACGACCGTTAATTTATCGTTAATCGCTGCCGCCAGTGGGAAAAAAGCGAAGGGTTGTTAAAGCAGCTCCCATTTATCCAGCCAGTTGCGGATCCAGTCTTCATATTCTGGAAGTTGGCTGTCCAGGGCTGCCTGTTTTACTATGGTCAGATCAATAGGGACACGGCGCAGTTCTACACCCAACACCTCGTCTTGCCAGCTTAAAATGGCATATTCTGCCTGGGGCAGCACGCGCGGCGCACCCACAAAGGGCATCTGCTCAAAAGGCATGCCCACACTGCCGGGATTTAACAGAATTAGACCATTATGCTGGCGAAACATTTGTAGATGGGTGTGGCCCCCGGCCATGACGGTGGCCCGGTAGCCCTTCAACTTTTTCTTGACCTCTGCGGCCGGAGTAGTGGCCAGAATAATGTCGATGTTGGAATGAGGGGAGCCGTGAAAACAGAGCATATCTGTTTCGTCATCAAAGTTATATGTCAGGAGGGGCCTGAACGCCCGCAAAAAATCAAGATCTTCCAGGCCCAATTCACCGATACACCAATGGATGGATTCGGAAAACCAGGGCGCATCCATATAGGTATGCAGGACGTGGGGATTGAGAACAAACTCATCATGATTACCCATCACACAAACGATCTGTTTTTCACGCAAAAAGGTGACGACTTCCCGTGGCTGTGGACCGAGCGTGGCCACATCACCCAGGCAGATAACCTGATCTACCCCCTGTCGCTCTAAATCACGCCAGACGGCTTTGAGCGAAACAAAGTTTCCATGAATATCAGATAATAGTGCGATGCGCATTCTTCTTGTATTATCGAGCCAAACTGGTGCTTGTTTGCCCGTCCTGACCCTTGGTTTGATAGGGTGCGTGCAGACTGCGCTGACGCACAACTTCATATAACAGCAATGCCGTGGCGGTGGCCAGATTAAGGCTGTCGGCCTGCCCCACCATAGGGATAATGAGTTGTTCAGCGGCCGCAGCCAGCCAATCGCGGCTAAGACCATGGGCTTCGCTGCCTGATACCACAGCCACGGCCTGGGTCATGTCAACGGCCGTATAGAGCCGTGCCCCTGCCGGTGTAGCCGCCATAATCTGAATCTGCCGGGCCTGCAGCCAGGGTATTAACTCGGTTGTAGTCGCCGCTGCCACCGGTACGGTAAAAAGCGTACCCAGGCTGGCCCGAATAACGTTGGGATTGTGCAGGTCTGTGCCCGGTCCGCTTTCGGGCTGGGCAACAATAACAGCATCTACACCGGCAGCGTCGGCTGTCCGTAATATGGCTCCCAGGTTGCCCGGCTTTTCGGCTCCTTCAATAATGGCTAAAAAAGGAGGTGAGCCTAGTGATAGCTGCGAGAGAGCCAGGGGTAAATAAGGAATAACCAATAATATACCCCCACTTTGTCCCCGATAGGCCATTTTTGCATATACCTCTGACGTCACCTCAAATAAAGGGAAACGGCCGTGAGCATGACCGATACGTAACTTTTCGGCGGTAGCCAGGGCCAGATCAGAATCTAACAACGGCGGGCACAGATACACTTCACTGGGCTGGATGCCCTGCTGCCAGGCACGACTCACTTCACGCAGCCCTTCAACCACCGTTAATCGCCGGACATCACGATGTCGCCGCTTAGACAGCTTTACTACCTGCTTAACATGATTGTTTTGTAAACTTGAAATTTCAATAGACATCCTGATAGGTAAATCTTAGCCTGTTTGTCTAAGCTTGTCTGTAAAGATGTTAACTTTATACAGTTGTGATGAAGCCCGGTTCGCGTGCTTCGTTTGAGTTGACAAGCTGAAAATATCTACGCGAGAAAAAATCTTTCACCTGCACAAAAACAGCCTCATACAGAGGTTCCAGCTTATTGCGCTCTGCTTCATGAATGCGGATCTCTTTGCCATTTGGACCCAGCTTTATAATGAAGTGCGAACCACTCTTCTTGATAAAAAAGCTGAGGACAAACGAAACCGGATTTGATCCCTCATATTCATAAATGGTTAACTCAACGCCAAAATGCCAAAAGGATTGGTCGTCCATACGCATGGCCCCTGCCAGGGCGTAAAAGCGATTATTGGGCGTGATCTCTTCTCCCAAAGGGATATAGGTGATTTCCTGGTTTTGGGGCCAGTCATAATATTGCACCATGCCCATAATCAAATCGCGAGCGAAATTACGGCAGGCATCCTGATACTCGTTAAACGCTCGCTTAGATTGACCATAGGCCCGGCAAAGTTCATCAAACTTGGACATGGTAAGAGCCTCCGTTAAATCAGAATTTTTCCCTGATGCCCGGGGCCAGCGTGGCCTTATCTGTAGCCCAGGCAGAAAGGGTAAGCATGGCCGAGTGAAGTGCCGGATCATACCACAGCCAAAAGGTAGCGACAAAAGTAAAAAGAACGCCACTGGGGTGGGTCAGGGCAACCAGATAGGATCGCTACGGCCACAAACCAGACGGCCAACGGCCGATTTTATGACGCAGTGCCGGGGGTAAAGGGTATTAGTTGGTTCTACAGGCTGCGTGCTAGCCTCCATCATTGATCAGACGCGCTTGACCCATGGCCGTTATATCATAGCCGGGCATAGCGGCTACCGCTTCCCGAAAGTCCGGTGCTTGCAGCAGGGCCAGCAGTGATTGTACACGCGCATCTTCATACTGGGTCTGCGGAATCACCAGATCATACCGCTCCTGCGCCAGCGGTACAAAGTCGAGCTGCAAAGCGCGGGCGGCGGCGCGAATGCCCAGACCGGTAGCGGCCGTTCCTGAAGCCACAGCCGCGGCCACAGCCAGATGGGTATACTCTTCTCGATCATAACCCTGAATCTGGTCACAATCCAGACCCAGCCGCTTTAACTCATAATCGAATAAGACGCGGGTCCCGGCCCCGCGCTGCCGGTTGACCAGGCTCAAGCCCGGTCGAGCCGCGTCGGCCCAGCTTTGCAGTCCTAAGGGGTTGCCGGCCGGCACAATCCAGCCCTGTTCGCGCTCGACCAGGGTCACCAGATAAACCGGCTGCCCCGGCAGGTAGCGGCGCACGTAGCTCTCGTTATAACGGCCGGTGTCGGGATCCAGCAAATGGGCGCCGGCCAGATGGCAGTGACCGCGTCGCAGGGCCATCAGCCCACCCAGGCTGCCCACGTTGGCCGAACTAATGCGCCCCGCGCCCTGCCCGGCCATAAATTGGGCCAGCAGATCAATGGTCAGATCGTGGCTGCCGGTAATGAGCAGCGTGCGGGCAATCTCGTGCGGGGTGCGATAGAGATGGACGGTAACGGCCGTTCCGGCTGCCAGACCCTCACTAAAGCGGGGAATACGCACCAGGCCATCGGCCCGCACAAGTGAACTGATGACGCCGGCCCCTCGACTGATCGGCGTGGCCAGCGTTTGTTCGCTTACGATGCCCACCACAACGCGCATATACTCATCATCGCCGGTGGGTGAGGCCACCTTGCGCGTGAGCGTGGCCTGCAGCGTAGGCGGCTGATACGGCTGCTGCCCCTGCCACTGGGCCAGCAGCGGTTCGATAAAAATTTCCCCCGTCAGAGCGGCACTGACCGGGTAGCCGGGCACACCGGCAATAGGAACCGGCCCCTTTTCCCCGTTTATCAGGCCCAGTATGACGGGATGGCCGGGCCGTACGGCCACGCCGTGGACCAGCAGTTGGCCCAACGCCTGCACCACGTGGGCGGTGTAATCTTCGCTGCCGGCCGATGAACCGGCGTTGAGCAGAATCAAATCATGGCTGCGGGCGGCGGCGCTAACGGCCGTTTTGATCGCCTCCGCCTCGTCGGGTACGGCCGGCAGGCGGATGGGCAGTCCTCCCCATTCGGCTACCTGGGCCGCCAGGACGATGCTGTTGTATTCGATAATTTGGCCGGGCTGTAGGGGTTGAGCGGCGGCCGTTTCGGCCGTCACCAGTTCAGAACCGCTGGGAATGATGGCCACACGCGGCCGCCGGTAGACGCTGACGGTGGCATGACCGGCCCCGGCAATGGCTCCCAGGTCCACGGGGCGCAGCCGGTGGTTGGCGGGCAGCACCAGTTCGGTGGCTACCATGTCCTCGCCCATAGCCCGCACATGGCGCCAGGGATGGCTGGCGGCCCGAATTTCAATAGCCGCCCGGTCGTTTTCAGTCACGGGTTGGGTTTGCTCAATCATAATAACGGCGTCGGCCCAGGGCGGCAGGGGCTGGCCGGTATTAACAGGGTAAGCGGGGCGCTCGGCGTCGGGTGTCTGCCAATCCTCGACCAGCGTCAGGCGCAGTGGATTGGTTTCACTGGCTCCGATGCTGTCGGCAGCACGCAGAGCGTAGCCGTCCATGGCACTGGCGTGGTAGTGGGGGGAGGAGAGGTTGGCCCAAATGGGAACGGCCGTGACCCGCCCCAGCGCCTCGGCTACCGGGATGGTTTCCGGATCTAACGGCTGCCAGCGATCGGCCGTTTGCAGCGCCTGGCGCCAGGCCGTCCAGGCTTCTTCAAGGGGGATGTCTTCCAGGTAAATATTGCGTTTCATGTCCCTTACCCCCTATCCCTATTGAGATAAAAGAAAAGCTCCCATGCTCATGATGATTTAGGGAGCCTTTCTTAATTATTCTTTAGTGGGCCATGCACGATTCGAACGCGCGACCAAGTGATTAAAAGTCACCTGCTCTGCCAGCTGAGCTAATGGCCCATTTAATTACGCGAGGAATTATGCCACAGTTGCTTTTTCGAGGCAAATCTGCTCAGGTAATGGTTATGGCATTTTAATACGACTATACCCCGCGAATTCCCAAAGAGCCAAATAGTCTTATCTACTCCAACTCCTGCGCTGCAGCCAAACCGGACAGAGCGGCGCCTTCAACACGAGGACCGTTGAAGGCGTCGCCGGCAAAAAGAAGCGGAGGCAGACCGGCCGCCCGCAGGCAGCGTTCGGAGTATAGGCTTAAGGGCCGGGCATAGCGCCATCGCTTTAACTGCGCTTCGCGGATGGTGGCGCCGGCAGCCAGATAAGGGGCTAATTCTTGTTGTAGAAGGGGGAGGACGAGCGCGGTTGGGTCGTCATAGTAGTGCCGGCTGAAGGTAAGGCCGGCGTGCAGCGTCAGCAGGCTTGCTTGGGGTGAAATCCCTTTGCGCCGGTTATCGGCCAGCCAGGCCACAATGTCGTCTTCACCGTGCTGAATGGCACCCGGATGGGGCAAGATAACCTCCCCATCGATCCAGAAGAGGCCGCAGAGACAGGGAGCGTACGTAATGGCTTCGAGGGCGATGCGATCGGCCGTTTCCAACTGAACCCCGCCCGCATCCAGCAATGCCAACGATTGGGGCACGGGCGGCGTCAGGATGAGGGCCTGGCTGTGGTAGGTCTGGCCGCTTTCGTCACTTACCTGCCAGCCGGAGGAAACGGCCGTTGTTTCGTTTGGCAAGCGAGCAACCGCCACCACCTGCACCCCCGTTCGCACGTTTAAGGGCCGGGCCAACTGTTTGGCCAGGGCCGTCATGCCGCCGCGCACGGCATAGCGCGGATGGCCATCAGCGGCAGCTGCGGCCGCACCGTCTGACCAGCCCTCACTCCAGACATACACCAACCCTGCTGCTTCCCATTCAGCCACAAAAGCGGCAAATGCCGGCTCCCGCACCGTGAAAAATTGGGCACCATGATCGGCTCGGCCCGGTCCCAGGCGGCGCGTCGCCAGCCGTCCGCCCACACCTTGCCCCTTATCCAGCACCAGCACCTTATGCCCGGCCGCTTGCAGCCCGGTAGCCGCCATCAACCCGGCCAGCCCGGCACCCACGATCAACATATCATAATTCATAACAGGTTACAAAAAGAGTTGACGCAAAGGCGCAAAGAGAGCAAAGGCGCAAAGAGAAAACATTTTTGCCTTTCTTTTGCTTCTTCTTTGCCCCCTTTGATTCTTTGCGTTAAAAAACTTATTGGGCTTGAAGGCCGCTGGGTACAAAAATAGTCGGGTTGATCTCATCAAAGCCGACCTTTTCTTCATAGGTTTGAATACGGCCGAACAGCTTTTGAATCTTCTTTTCTACCCCTTCATAATCCAGGAGATCAAAAATAGCCGTGTCGCGCATGGTGCCATCTTCCAGCGTTGGCACCTGACGAATGCGGGCAATGCCCTGGCGCAGGGCGCGACGGCCGGTTACGCCTAGATTCTTCAGAGCCACATCCAGCACGTCCCGTAGATGCTCTCGGCCGCCGTAGATACCGGCCTGGGCCACCATTTCGGCAAATCGATCATAATTGGGAATGAGTTCCCCGGCCGGCATGGCAAAATATTGAATCACATCTTGCAACGATTCCAGGGCCTGGGCCGGATAATAATAAAGATAGAGGCGAGCCGTTTCCAGGAAGAAGCTGAAATGGGCCGCTTCATCGACAGCTATCATCTGAGCCACACGGGCCAGCACCGGATCCACATCGTCGGCAAACTCGGGCTGGTCGCTTTTGCCGCTGGCAATCAGGCCGGTGTTGAGGTAGTTGACCTGGGTGGCCCGCTCCTGGATGACAGTATAAAAGCTCATGTGCATCGTATTGTCCCAGGGCAGTTCCCACGCATTTTCGCGCAGCACATGTTTGTATTCCTCGATCCATTTTGGCGAACGGAAGCGGGAAAAGAGGAGGGTATTTTCCCACAGATCGGCATGTTTCTCTTCTTCGGACCCCCAGCGAATGTGGAAATGGGAACGGCCGTGGCTGCGCCGGATGACGCGCAGCAGCGCGGTTACATAATCGGGCACATACTGCTCCACGGCAAAGAAGCCTTCCAGGATCAGGTTCATCTGGCGCGAATGATCGGTGCGAAAGCTGCGCCAATCGAAATCCATGTCGGGGTTCCAATTGCGCGTCTGCTGCGAGCGGTCCACGTACCAGCGATATAACCCCAGGAAGGCCCGCTCAATGAGCCGATCTTTTTCTACCTTGCTCAGCAGGCCGGGAGGGGTGGCCGGTTTTTGTTCTTCTAGTTCTTTAATCAAAACGGGGTCTACTGTATTCATATCTATCCTCTGGGAACTAAACCCTTGACTTATGGGGGCGCAAGGGGTAAAAACAATCAAATTGTTTTCGTAGTGTGTAGCCATTTTTTACGTGCTACGACTACGCACTATACTCCTATTGTACACGATTATGACACAGACGATAAACGGGCCTCATCAAAATCAAAAGATCATGACCGCCGGTCGCGCTTTAGACGAGGCGCGGGCAGCGATGATCCTGGTCCATGGCCGGGGGGCTACGGCCGAAAGTATTCTGTCATTGGCCACAGAACTGGATCAGGACGACTTTGCCTATCTGGCCCCCCAGGCGGCCCAGAACACCTGGTATCCCCACAGCTTTATGGCCCCCATTCCCAACAACCAGCCGGGCATTGACTCTGGCCTGAGCCGGCTGGGGGAGCTAATTGAACGCATTGTGGCCGCCAGCATTCCCCACGAGCGGATAATGCTGCTTGGCTTTTCGCAGGGGGCCTGTCTGGCCACCGAGTTTGTCGTGCGCCACGCTCGCCGCTACGGGGGTGTGGTTGGGCTGAGCGGCGGCCTGATTGGTCCGCCGGGAACCACCTGGGGCTATGAAGGATCGCTGGACGAAACGGCCGTTTTTCTCGGCTGCAGCGACATCGATTTTCACATCCCCAAAGAGCGGGTGGAAGAAACGGCCGTGGTAATGAAACAAATGGGTGGCAGCGTCACCATGCGCCTCTACCCCGGCATGGGCCACACCGTCAACCAGGATGAAATCGACTTCGTGCGCCATATGATGGCGCAGGTAGCTGCGCTCAGGTAGCAGCCGGCCAGTAGCCAAAACCCATCCCTTCTGACACGTTGTGTCACACTCCGTCTGAATATCCCCTGAATGTTTGACAATGGCTGTGGTATACGGCCGTTCCTCATGGTAGAATCCACGATTGGCTCTTTAGAAAAAAAACGCGAAACGTGAGGGACAGACCATCACGTTTCACGTTTCACGCTTCACGCCATCAAATTTCAAAATCATTTTTAGCATGAGGACCATCCATGTCACTTGACAAAATCATTGTGCGCGGTGCCCGCGAACACAACTTAAAAAATATCGATGTCGAAATCCCCCGCGATAAGCTGGTCGTCCTGACCGGCCTTTCCGGCTCCGGTAAATCCTCCCTGGCCTTCGATACCATCTTTGCCGAAGGACAGCGCCGCTATGTTGAATCCCTCTCTGCCTACGCCCGCCAATTCCTGGGCCAGATGGAAAAACCGGACGTAGACCAGATCGAGGGCCTCAGCCCGGCCGTTTCCATTGATCAAAAAGGGGTCAGCCACAATCCCCGCTCCACGGTGGGCACCGTCACCGAAGTGTACGACTATCTGCGCCTCCTCTTTGCCCGCGTGGGCACACCCCACTGCCCCCAATGCGGCCGGCCGGTCATGCCCCAAGCGGCCGAGCAAATCGTGGAAAGCGTCCTGGCCATGCCCCAGCACAGCCGCATTCAGGTGTTAGCCCCTCTGGTGCGTGACCGCAAAGGCCACCACCAGTCCATCTTCGACGACGTGCGTAAGGCCGGCTTTGTGCGCGTGCGCGTCAACGGCGAGGTCTATTCAGTCGATGACACCATTGAGTTGGACCGCTACAAAAACCACTCCATCGAAGCCGTCGTGGACCGGCTGGTCATTCGCCACGACCCCGACGACCAGAGCGAAGAAGCGCAGGCCGCCCGCTCCCGCCTCACCGACTCTATCGAAACCGCGCTGCGGCTGGGAGACGGTATCGTTATCATCAACGACCTGTCCGACCGCGACAACCCTACCGACCACCTCTACTCCGAGCATCTCTACTGCCCCTACGACGGCACCAGCATCCCCGACATCGAGCCGCGCACTTTTAGCTTCAACAGCCCGCACGGAGCCTGCCCCGAGTGTGAAGGGCTGGGCGTCAAAAAAGAACTGGATGAAGACCTGGTCATGCCCAATAAAGAGCTTACGCTGCGGGAAGGGGCCATCGTGGCCTGGCCCACCGACGACAAAAAGGGCTACTACTGGCAGCTCATCAAATCCACCTGCGATCATTTTGGGATTCCCCTGGACAAACCGGTGCGAGACCTCACGGACGCCCAGCGGCGCATCCTCCTCCACGGCAGCGGCCAGGACACCGTTTCCGTTCGTTATGTCAATCGACAGGGGGACGTGCGCCAATATAAAACCCAGTATGAAGGGGTCATCCCCAACCTGGAACGCCGCTACCTGGAGTCCACGTCCGACTATGTGCGCAACAAGTTGGAAGAGTACATGATTAATCGCCCCTGTCGCGCCTGCGGCGGCTCCCGCTTGCAGCCGGTGGCGCTGGCGGTAACGCTCGATGAGCTGACCATCAGCGACATCACCCGCCGTCCGCTGGTCAGCCTGCTGCCCTGGGTGGAGGATCTGCGGCAGGAAAGCAGCAGCCCGCTCACCCCGCGCCAGCAGATGATTGCCCGCTCGATTCTCAAGGAAATTCATGAGCGGATTTCTTTTATGATCAACGTAGGGCTGGATTATTTGACGCTGGACCGCACGGCCGGCACCCTCAGCGGCGCCGAAGCGCAGCGCATCCGGCTGGCCACCCAGATTGGCAGCCAGTTGATGGGCGTACTCTACGTGCTGGACGAGCCGAGCATCGGTCTGCATCAGCGAGACAACGCCCGCCTGATTCGCACCTTGCAGGGGATGCGTGACCTGGGCAACACCGTTCTGGTGGTGGAGCATGACGAGGACACGATGCGCTCGGCCGACTGGGTGGTGGACCTGGGGCCGGGTGCGGGGCAGCATGGCGGTTGGGTAGTGGCTCAAGGGCCGCCGGAACAAATTTGTGCCAGCGAAGAATCACTCACCGGGGCCTATCTCAGCGGCCGGATGCGGATTCCCATTCCCAAAAAACGGCGCCGCGGCACGGGCGAGTGTCTGCGTATTGTCGGCGCTGAGGAAAATAATCTGAAAAATATCGACATCTGCCTGCCGCTGGGCAAATTTATCTGCATTACCGGCGTCAGCGGCAGCGGTAAAAGCTCCTTCATGATCGAGATATTGAGCAAGCGGCTGCACCAGCATTTTTACAAGTCGAAAGATTTACCGGGCAAACATGCGCGGGTCGAAGGGCTGGAGCATCTGGACAAAGTGATCGAGATCGACCAGAGTCCCATTGGACGCACCCCCCGCTCCAATCCGGCCACCTATACCAACCTGTTTAACCCCATCCGTGATCTGTATGCCGAACTGCCGGAGAGCAAAATTCGGGGCTACAAGCCGGGCCGCTTTAGCTTTAATGTGAAGGGGGGGCGTTGTGAAGCCTGTTCCGGACAGGGCCAAAACCGAATTGAGATGCAGTTTTTGCCCGACATTTATGTGCCCTGCGATGTGTGCAAAGGGGC
>JAWOIM010000580.1:0-12164 GCA_046484685.1 Chloroflexota bacterium
GGCAGGCCTGGGGTGGTTATGGCCTCTTCTGGACGCAGGATGACGTGGCTAAAATTGTGACGCTGCTAAACAATGACGGAGGCGTGGTAGGCGGTACGCAATTACTTCATCCCCAAATATTGGCCGATGCCATGCAGAAAAACCCCAATGACCGGGGCTTGACAACGGCCAACCAGCCGTTTATGTACAACAATGGTTTTTGGGCCAGGGAATTTACGCCGGCCCAGTTCCCGGAATACAATTGTACCTTCTGGACGCCCTTTATGTCCGGTTATGGAGGTATCACGGTGGTGATGATGCCCAATGGCTCAACCTACTACTACTTTAGCGACAACGATGAGTTTGCCTGGTTCAGTGCGGTGTCGGAATCAAACAATATCTTGTCGCACTGCCCCTGACCTGCGAACTTTTTGCAAACCGTCTGTGTTAGAATTCTCACACTTGTTAAAAGAGGCACTGCCTGCTGCGTAACAAATTGTTTTACGCAATACGATATGGAGGAGAAAGCATGAAACGCATCATTGTACTTCTGTTCACCTGTTCACTGCTTGTTTTGCTCATGGTGGCTTGTGGCAGTACGGAAACGCCGGCTGACCCCCCGGCGCCGCCTGACCCCCCGGCCGCCGCCGACACAACGGCCGATTCCCCCGCAACGGCCGTTACCGAGCCAGGGCCAGAAGAAGCAGAACCGGAACCGCCGGCCACAGAACCGGCCACTCCTCGCGTCCTGCGCGTAGCGGCCACGGCCAACGTTACTACCTGGGACCCCATCCGCTCTTTCTCAACCGAGGCGATGTATATGGCCAACATCTACGAGCAACTGCTGCGGATTAACCCGCCCGACGCGGCCGAACCGTTTACGCCACTGCTGGCCGAAAGCTGGGAAGTCAGCGACGATGGCCTGGTCTGGACCTTTAACCTGCGTCCCAATGTCACCTTCCATGATGGCGAACCGTTAACGGCCGATGCCGTCAAGATGTCCCTGGAAGCGGCCGCCGAGCGGGGCGGGGCTTCCTTTATCTGGTTCCCCTTAGACGAAGTGGAGGTCGTTGATGACCTGACGGTGCGTATCCATCTCAACTACGCCGCCTCGGTAGACCTTATCGCCTCCTCCCTCTACGGAGCCTGGATTGTCAGCCCGCTTGCCCTGGCGGCGGCCGAGGACGATCCCGACTACTTTGAAGCCGGGGTAGCTGCCGGCACCGGTCCCTACATGCTGGAGTCGTACAGGCCCGACCAGGAAGTACTGCTGACCCGCTTTGACGACTACTGGGGCGGCTGGCAAGATCATCAGGCCGACATGGTGCTGATTTTAATCGTGCCCGAAGCGGTACAGCAGCAGCAGATGTTGGAAGGGAACCAGGTAGACCTGGCGCTGAGCCTGCCGCGTGAAAATTATGCTTCGCTGGGCAACCAGCCCGGCTACGAGCTGGTAGTAGAACCCTCCTACTTTAACTACGTGGGCTTCTTCAACACGCTGCGCCCGCCGCTGGATGATCCCCTGGTGCGCCAGGCCCTCTCTTACGCCATCCCTTATGAAGACATTATCGCTGTGAGTACGCTGGGGTACGCTACCCAATCACGCAGCCCCGTACCGGCCGGCGTCTGGCCCTATTCGGAAAATGTCATGCAGTACACCTACGACCCGGACCGGGCGCGGGACCTGCTGGTCGAAGCGGGCTACCCGGACGGCGGCTTTAGCCTGCGCCTGACTTACGCGGCCGAAAATCAGACCCACGAGCGGTACGCGCCGCTGCTAAAGGATGCTTTTGAGGACCTGGGCGTGTCGGTCACAATTGAACCAATTCTCTTCAACCAGCAGTGGGAAGAGGCCAAATCTGACCCGGAGAACGCCCAGGACATCTTCCTGCTGCTCTACTGGCCCACCTACAGTGATGCCGGTACCGATAATTTGTGGTCGATGTTCTACGGCAACCAGGCGCCCTTCTTTAATCTGAGCTACTGGACCAACGATCAGTTTGATGAGATGATTGATGAAGCGGCCGTTTTGACCGTCACCGACCCACCTCAGGCCCAACAGCTATATGAAGACGCTATGAATCTATTAGTTGAAGAGGCCCCTGGCTTCTTCCTGTTCGACACTCAGGCTGTCTACGTCATACCGGAGCATGTGCAAGGGTTTGAGTACAATCTGCACTATCCCTTTGCTACCTTCTTCTATGATATTTATACGGAGCGGTAGCCGTAACCAGCCTTAAAGTGGTGCGAGGCACTGGCCATAGATATGGCCAATGACCAAAACCGTTCGGCCAGTGCCTTGCACCTGAATACTTACAACTATGGACAAGCTTGAATTCATTCTCCGCCGTCTGGCCACCTCTATCCTGGTACTGGTGGGTGTCTCCATCATCACCTTCTCCCTGGCGCGGGTGATTCCTTCTAACGCAGCGGCGCTGTACATCGGTCCGCGGGCGCGGCCGGCCGATATTGAACGGGTAACCAGGGAGTTGGGGTTGGATCGGCCGTTGCCCGTTCAGTATGCCGTCTATATGCGGGATATGCTACGCGGTGATTGGGGGACCTCCATCGGCACCAAACGGCCGGTTTTGCAGGAGATCGGCGACCGGCTGCCGGCCACGTTGGAACTGCTGTTGACCGCCATGCTGTTGGCCACCACTATCGGCGTGCCCCTGGGGGTGTTGAGTGCCCGCTGGCAGGGACGGCCGTTGGATACAAGCGTGCGCGTTATTTCTATTCTGGGGGTGTCCTTGCCTGCCTTCTGGCTGGGGCTGCTGCTGCAAATCCTGTTCTTTCGCAACCTGGAGTGGCTGCCCCTGGCCGGGCAGTACAGCACCGAGCTACGCTTTAGCAGCCCTATCGAACCGGTAACCGGTTTCCTGCTGCTGGATGCAGCCCTGGGCCAAAATTGGGTCGGCCTGAAAGATGCGGCGCTGCACCTGATTCTGCCGGCCGTTACCCTGGCCGCCTACCCGCTGGGCCTCATCGCCCGTATGACGCGGGGCACCATGCTGGAAGTACTGGAACAAGATTACATTCGCACCGCCCGCGCCTACGGCATTCGCGAGCGGGTTGTCATTTACGTTTACGCTTTACGCAATGGCATCGGCCCCACCCTGACTGTCGTCGGTTTGACCCTGGCCTTTGCCCTGACCGGCGCTTTTTTCGTCGAGGTCATTTTCAACTGGCCGGGATTGGGTCAGTTTACCGTGCGCTCCCTGCTCAACGTCGATTACCCGGCCATCATGGGCATCACCCTGTTCGGCGCGGCCGGCTATGTGATGCTCAACCTGCTGGTTGATATTCTCCAGGCGTGGGTAGACCCGCGGATTAGTTTGAAATGAAGGAGCGTAATGCGTAGTGCGTAAACATACGGAATACGCACTACGCACTAAAAACAATGGCTACTTTATCTACCAGCTCCCCCACAACCATCTCCACCCGGCGCGGTTCTTACGCCTGGAGCGTTATCCGGCGCGATCCGCTGGCGCTGGCCAGCCTGGTGGTCATCATTTTCTTTTTTCTGGTGGCCCTCCTGGCCCCCTACGTAGCCCCCTACCCGGAGCAGGGTGCCGGCCGCAGCAATCCGTCTACGCTAACGCTGCCCCCGTCGGCCACTCACCCCATGGGCACAGACCATCTGGGGCGGGATGTTCTCAGCCGGGTGATTGTGGGAGCGCGGCCGGCGCTGGTTGTGCCCCTGGGCGTGGTGCTGGTGGCCGTCCTCATCGGGGCGCCGTTGGGCGCCATTGCCGGTTATAAAGGGGGCTGGCTCGATGAGCTAATCATGCGCATTACCGATCTGTTTCTGGCCTTTCCACCGCTGCTGCTGGCGATGGCCATCACGGCTGCCCTCGGCCGGGGGCTGGAAAATGCGGCCATTGCCCTGGTCATTTCCTGGTGGCCCTGGTACACGCGCCTGGTACGCGGGGTGGCTGCCAGCCTGCGCCAACGCTACTTTGTCGAAGCGGCCCACTCCATTGGGGTACGTGACTCCGTTATTATCGCACGTCATATTTTGCCCAACTGCCTCACGCCGGTCATGGTGCAGGCTACGGTTGACCTAGGCACGGTCATTTTGGCCATGGGGGGCCTGGCTTTTATTGGCCTGGGCACGCAGCCCCCGGCGGCCGACTGGGGGCTGATGATTAGCGAGGGCCGCTCTTCTATATTAAACCATTGGTGGCTTTCCACCTTCCCCGGCATTGCCATTTCGGTGGTTGTGCTGGCCTTTAACCTATTGGGCGATACGCTGCGGGATATTTTTGACCCGCGCCAGTATAGATAATATTGCGTATTCCGTATTGCGAGTCCCTTACGCAATACGAAATACGCAACACGTATAACAAATGTCAATGCCATTATTAGCTATTGAGAACCTACACCTGGAGTTTCATACCGGTCACGGCCGTTTTCAGGCCATTAACGGGATTAACTTTCACCTCAACCGGGGGGAACTTTTCGGGGTGGTAGGAGAAACGGGCTGCGGCAAAACGATTACCGGCCTGTCGGTGCTGCGCCTGCTGCCCCGATCAGCCCGCATTACCGCCGGCCGCATTCTGTTTGACGGCGTTGATCTGCTCACACTGCCGGAAAAAGAGATGCGGACCATGCGCGGCCGGCATATCGCCATGATTTTTCAGGACGCCGGTGCCTCCTTAAATCCCGTCTTTACCATCGGTTCCCAAATAGAGCGAGTGGTACGCCAGCACGCTCGCAACTCTTCCAGCCGGATGCGGCGGCAAATCGGGGAAACGTTAGAAGCGGTGGGCCTGTCAGACGTAGACCGCATTATGGCCGCCTACCCCCACCAATTGTCCGGCGGCATGAAGCAGCGGGCCATGATCGCCATGGCCCTGGTTTGTGAACCGTCCCTCATCATTGCCGACGAGCCAACAACGGCCCTGGATGTAACCATTCAGGCCCAAATTTTGGCGCTGCTGCGGGAGCTGCAGGGCAAGCTTGGTATTTCGGTGCTGCTCATTACCCACAACCTGGGGGTGGTGGCCCAAACGTGCGATCGGCTGGCGGTACTGTACGCCGGTCGTGTCGTCGAAACAGGCACCACCGAGCATCTCTTTCGTGCACCCCATCACCCCTATACACAAGGGTTGATGCAGGCTATTCCTCGTCCAGGCAGCCGGGGACGGCCGTTAACGGCCATTCCCGGCAGTGTACCGGCCAATCCCGGCGCAGTCAGCGGCTGTATCTTTGCTCCTCGCTGCGCCCACGCGTTTGACCGCTGCCACGCCGAAGCGCCGGCGCTGATCAGCCTGGGCAGCAACCATCAAAGCGCCTGTTTCCTGGAACCAACGCAAGCAACCGAGGTCACAATACCGATCAATGTAGAACAAATTTGATAGTAAATGGTCTGTATTGCGTATTCCGTAAAAAATACGCAATACGCAACACGCAATACGCAAATGATTTCATTAAACGGCAAACACCCATCTGCGCCCTTATTAGTGGCGCGAAACCTGGTCAAAGATTTTCGACTGCCCGGCGGCTGGCTGTCCGGCAAGACGCGCCACGTGCGAGCCGTGGACGGTGTCAGCTTTAGCGTGGCACCGGGCGAGGCGCTGGGGCTGGTGGGTAAATCGGGCTGCGGCAAGACGACATTGGGCCGGTTGCTGCTGCGGCTGCTGGAACCAACGGCGGGAGAAGTCTGGTTTAACGGCCGTTCCCTCACCGACCTTACCAACGATCAACTGCGCCAGGTACGACCACAGATGCAAATTGTCTTTCAAAATCCGCTGGAATCATTGAGTCCCCGTCTCAAAGTGATCGACATTGTGGCCGAGCCGCTGCGGACGCACAAAATTGTACCGGCCGGCCAGATACGAGAACGGGTTACGCTGCTGCTGGAACAGGTCGGCCTGAGCGGACAGCATTTAGAGCGGTATCCCCACGAGATGTCCGGCGGCCAGTGCCAGCGGGTGGCCATTGCCCGCGCCTTGGCGCTGCAGCCCAAACTGCTCATTCTGGACGAACCCACATCAGCCCTGGACGTTTCGGTGCAGGCCCAAATCTTAAACTTGCTGGACGATTTGCGCCGGCAACATGGGCTAACCTATATTTTTATTTCCCACGATTTAAGCGTTGTGCAGCATATCAGCGACCGGATCGGCGTCATGTACCTGGGCCGGCTGGTAGAAACCGGGACCAGCGAAACCATCTTTGCCCGCCCTGCCCACCCTTATACCCAGGCGCTGCTGGCGGCCATTCCCCTGCCGGAAGTCGATCCCTTGCACGAAATACCGTTGCTGCCCGGCAGCGTACCCAGCCCGCTCGATCCACCCGCCGGCTGTCGCTTTCATCCCCGCTGCCCGCTCGTTCAGCCCTACTGTCGGCAAGAATCGCCGCAGCTACGCGAAATAAAGCCGGGATGGGAAGTCTCGTGCCACCTGGTTGAAACATAACAACAGGTGTCAGGCACTGGCCACAGAAGTAGCCAATGACCAATGCCGTCCGCCAATGCCTGGCAACACTCTGGAGCCAACACCTACGCTCCGCCACTTGGGAGGTTTTTTCATGTCAAGATTATTCGGAATTGCCGGGGTACAAATGTCTGTTGTGCCGTGGGATGCGGAAGCGACCGTGGACAAAATGGTCGAAGCCACGACCCAGATTGCCCGCAGCTTCCCCTGGGTGCAAATGGTGCTGTTTCATGAACTGGCTGTTTCCGGCCTGGTGCAATTTGTGTCCACACCGCGGCCGGATACCTGGCGCAAAAATGCCCAGCCTATCCCCGGTCCCCTGACCGACAGATTGTGCCAACTGGCCCGCCGCACCGGCAAATGGCTGGTGCCCGGCTCGATGTATGAGCTAGCGGGTGAAGTTGTGTACAACACCAGTATTGTCATTTCGCCCCAGGGTGAAATTGTAGCCAAATACCGCAAAATGTTTCCTTGGCTGCCCTTTGAAGCGGCCACGAAGGCCGGCGATCAGTTCTGCGTCTTTGACGTGCCCGACGTCGGCCGTTTTGGTCTCTGTATCTGTTATGATGCCTGGTTTCCGGAGGTGGTGCGCTCGCTGGCCTGGATGGGTGCCGAAGTCATTCTCCATCCGACCATGACGCCTACCTCCGATAGAGAGTTGGAGCTGGTGCTGAGCCAGGCCAACGCCATTACCAACCAGTGCTATTTTATTGACATCAACGGCGTTGGGCCCTGGGGGGGCGGCCGTTCCTTAATTGTAGACCCGGACGGCCGTGTTTTGCAGCAGGCGGGCGAGCGGGAAACGTTCCTGACGGAGATACTGGACCTGGATAACGTGAAGAAGGCGCGGGAATTTGGCAACCTGGGTTTGTGCCAGTTGTGGAAACAACTGCGAGACTTCCCCGGCCAGTTCCCTATCTATGAAAACGGCATCGCCTCCGGCGACATCTACCGCAATCTTGGCCCGCTGCAAGTTCACCGGGAACTGAACAGAACGAGCTAAAGAATAATGAATTTTGACGCAGAGAAACAGAGAAGCGGAGATTTTTCCCTCTGTTCCTCTGCTTCTCTGCGTCAATTTTGGTAAGCGTTCAGTTGATCACAGAATAGAACGCGGATAAACACGGATTTAGTCTTTCTTTCGCAAGAAAGAAACGATTAACGTTGATTTTTCCGTTTTTTATCCGCGAAAATCCGCCTAATCGGCGAAATCCGCGTTCTATTGACAAGGTAGGTGAACGCTTACCAATTTTGAGGGAGATTCACATGAGTGACGTTTATGACAAAGTTGCGCCGGTGTGGAGCCGCAGCGCCCATTTGCTGGCCGAACGGGGTGAAGGTGCCTATCTATATGCCCGGCGGAATGGCGGTGAGGTCAGGCGCTATCTGGATTTTACCTGCGGCATCGGCGTAACCAATACCGGCCACGCCCATCCCCACGTGGTGGCGGCCGTGCAGGCGCAGGCGGCGCGTCTGCTGCACGGCCAGGCCAACATTGTTTTTCACCAGCCGATGCTGCGGCTGGTCGAGACGTTGGCCCCTATTGTGCCGCCGACGCTGGACTCCTTTTTCTTCAGCAATTCCGGTGCCGAGGCGGTGGAAGCGGCCGTCAAGCTGGCCCGTGCCGCTACCGGCCGGACCAATATCATCGTCTTTCAAGGCGGATTCCACGGCCGTACCAACCAGACGATGGCCATGACCACCTCCAAGACCGTTTACCGGGCCGGCTACCAGCCGTTGGCCTCAGGCATCTTTGTAGCCCCCTTCCCTTATGCCTACCGTTATGGCTGGGATAAGGAAACGGCCGTTAACTTTTGCCTGAATGAGTTGAAACAGATGCTCAAAACCCAAACCGCACCGGAGGAAACGGCCGCGCTGATCCTTGAGCCGGTTCTGGGTGAAGGGGGTTACGTGGTGCCTTCACCCGCTTTTCTGCCGGCGCTGCGGGCTCTGTGCGATCAATATGGCATCTTGCTGATTACCGATGAAGTGCAGTCGGGATTCGGCCGTACCGGGCGCTGGTTTGCCGGCGACCACACCGGCGTTACACCGGATATTATGATTATGGCCAAAGGCATCGCTTCCGGCCTGCCGCTGTCCGGACTGGCGGCACGGCGAGAATTGATGGCCAGATGGCCGCCCGGCTCGCACGGCGGCACCTATGGTGGCAATGCTGTGGCTTGCGCCGCGGCCGTGGCCACTATTGAGGTTCTGCGTGATGAAAAACTGGTAGAAAATGCGGCCGTCAGGGGGGAACAGCTCATGGCCGGGCTGCGCCGATTACAAAGAGATCACCCAGACATGGGTGATGTGCGCGGTCTGGGGCTGATGATCGGCGTGGAGTTCAGCCGGCCAGATGGCCAGCCCTGGGGCGAGCGGGCCGGCCGTGTTACGCAGGCGGCATTGGACCACGGCTTGATGCTGCTAACCTGTGGAGCCTATGGCCACGTCGTGCGCTGGATTCCGCCGCTGCTGATAGACGAGAGCCAGGTCAACGAGAGCCTGGCGCTGTTTGCCGCGGCTTTGGAGGAGACAACATGAAGCAGCCGGTCATCAATCCCTATGACGATACCGTTGTCGGTGAAGTCACGACAGCAACCGAAGTCGATGTGCACCGGGCGATTGGCCAGGCCACGGCCGTTTTCCCCACGCTGGCCACCCTCGCCGCCCACCAACGGGCCGATATTTTGACACGCACGGCCGGCTGCCTGGCTCAGGAAGAAGCAGCGCTGGCTCGCCTCATGGCCCAGGAGAGCGGCAAACCGATCCGCTATGCCCGCGGTGAAGTGGCCCGCGCCGTGGAGACCTTCACCTTTGCCGCCGACGTGGCCCGTTCGCTGCATGGGGAAACGGTGCCGATGGACGCGGCCAGAGGCGGCGTGGGCAAAATCGGCTACTATATGCGCGTGCCGGTGGGCGTAGTGGCGGCCATCACCCCCTTTAACTTCCCGCTCAACCTGGTGGCCCACAAAGTTGCCCCGGCCGTGGCTGTGGGCTGTCCCGTGGTTCTCAAACCGGCCCCGACCACGCCGCTGACCGCCCTCCGCCTGGCAGAGATCATGCTGGAAGCGGGACTACCGGAAGGGGCCTTTAGCATCGTCGTGGGTGACGTGGATGTCGGCCGCTGGCTGACGACCGACCCGCGCATTGCCATGATCAGCTTTACCGGCAGCCCGCCGGTGGCCCAGGCCATTAGCCGGGTAGCCGGACTGCGGCGCACGACGTTTGAGTTAGGAGGCAATGCGGGAGCTATTATTGACGAGGGCACGGCCGTTACAGACGCGCTCATCGACAGGCTCGTAGTTGGCAGCTTTGCCTACAGCGGCCAGGTCTGTATTAGCGTCCAGCGTATCTACGCCCACGAGAGCCTGTACGAAGCGCTGCAAGCACGGCTGGTGGCCCGCACGCAGCAAATGATACTGGGCGATCCCCTGCGTGAAGAGACGGAAATCGGCCCGATGATTACCAATCAGGCCAGCTCACGAGTAGCCGGCTGGGTGACCGAAGCGGCAGCGAACGGAGCGCAGGTGCTAACCGGGGGGCAGCCGGACGGCCGTATGTTCCCGCCTACCATCTTGACCAATGTAAGTGAGTCGATGCCGGTGATGTATGCCGAGGCATTTGGCCCCCTGGTTAATCTGGTTCCTTTTACGCAGTTTGAGGCGGCGCTAACGGCCGTTGACAACTCTGAGTTTGGTCTGCAAGCCGGCGTTTTTACCCCCAGCCTGGCCCACGCCATGCAGGCCATCCGGCGGCTCAACGTCGGTGGCGTCATCATCAACGATGTGCCCACCTTCCGCGTAGACCAGATGCCCTATGGCGGCAACAAAAATTCCGGTGTGGGGCGAGAAGGCCCCCGCTTTGCCATTGAGGATATGACCACGTTAAAGATGGTAGTACTCAATGACTGGTGAGGCTGTGGCAAACGTCAGAATGCCGCAAACGGCCGAGGCCTGGCCAGGCCATCCAGATACACCACCAACTCGGTGAAAACTTTCTTCCGGGGTCAGGGCCAGCTTAAAGCCATCAGATAAGCTGTCGCTTTTTGGCCATGAATAGGCTCCTCTGCTGTGTACTAGGGTTTCATGATAACCGGTAGATAGAGCGTGAAGCCTTCTTCTATTTCTCCTTCAATCATGGTTGTCAACGTTGAAGTTGCCGATGCTTCGGAGTCGTTCGCCGAGGTGGCGGTCACCACGGCCGTATCGCTGGTACCAGCCTCAGCATCAGCCGGAACGGCCACCATCACTGTTACCGGAAGGGAAGCGCCGGCTTCCAGGGTAACCATACCGGGCAGAGTGACTGTCCAGGCATTGCCAGCTACGGTGAAGGTAAACGTGTCAGAGACGTTACCGGTATTGGTTAGAGTCAGAGTGTAGTTGACCATATCACCGGCAGCAGTCGTGATGCCGGCTGTAGCCGGGGCCAGTTCCAGGCCATAAAGTGCATTGGCTATCGTGGTCAGATTAGCCATAGCAGAGACACCGGGGTCACTGTCAGACGTTACCGTGGCTGTCACCACGTCACTGTCGCCGGCCATAGCGTCGCCGGGAATATCTACCGAGACGGTAAAGGCGGCGCTTTCGCCGGCCTCCAGGACCAGGCTGTCAGGGGAGAGGTCGCTGTCCCAGGTATAGCCGGACAGTTCCAGGGAGAAGGTATCGGTGGCGTTGGCCGTATTGGTCAGGTAAAGGGTATAGATCGCTACTTCACCCGGCTCGCCGGAGGCGGCCGTTATCTCGGCCGTTAACTCCAGGCCATAGACGGCCGTGGCTATTGTCATCAACGTTACTGCGTCAGAGAAGCCGGGATCGCCAGCCGAGGTCACTGTGACCATAGCCGTATCGTTGTCGCCGGCCAGGGCACCGGTTGGAATTTCTACGCTAACCGTAAAGGAGTCGCTCTGACCGGGAAGCAGAGATAGGCTGGCCGTAGTAAGTTCACTATTCCAGATATAGCCAGAGAGGTCGATGGTGTAGGTGTCGGGCACATTGCCGGTATTAGTCAGGTGAAGGGTATAACCAACGATTTCACCGGGTGCGCCGCTGAGGGTGTCCATCTCTGCTTCCAGGACGATATCGTAGATAAACTCATCGACGACGGTCATGGTGACAGGTATGTTGAGAGGACCATACGGGGTGTTATTGTCAATTTGCAGCGCAGCCAGATATTCACCCGGTTGGGTAACTTCGGGTACGCCGGCGTCAAAGGTAACCTCGATAATCTGGCTGTCCAGGGCGGCGACTGTACCCGCGGCCGGCTCTTCACTCAACCAGGGCACGTTGGGCGTAAAGCCCGTTAACAGGCCGGTGATGATATTTTGCCATAACTCAACCGCATCCGGCACGCCGCTACCATTGGCGTCGGCATCTGTAGACAAATCACGAATACCTTTGTAAACCGTTCTTTCATCATGGCGAATCACGATATTGCCCTGGTCTTCCTGTGGGCTGGTTGTATATCCGGCTACCAACAGGCTGCCATCCAGGGGTCTAATATAAGTGCCCTGGGTAACACCGGAGCGGGCAAAGCGTTCGATCCATTCCGGCGCTTCTTCGGGAGAGGTGAAGATAGCATGATCAGGTTCCCACCAGTAGGCCGGTAGGGCATCCGCTTCATTGGCTACGTACTCAAAACCCATGGCCGCCCACAAAGGATGGTCAGGAATGGCCAATTGCTGCCAATAGGTGGCTGCCAAAGCGCCGCCATCATTGACGTAGTTCAACAGAGCAGTCAGGGTTGAAGAGG
>JAWOIM010000582.1:0-2831 GCA_046484685.1 Chloroflexota bacterium
TCACCATTCACCTCTTGTTGCAGCGCCGGAAACTGTCCGCGCCATTGAGCAGGATTGAAGGATTCTGTTTGAGTTGTCATGGGGCAATTATAGGGGGAATGGGTAATATTGCGTAGTGGGTATTGCGTAACATGCGACCCCTACGCAATACGCAATACGCAATACGTCCCACGTCAGCTATACTCATATACATGATCGCCATTTTGCAAAGCAACAGCCTGCTCCTTCTTTTTTTGGTGGCCGCACTGGGTTACGCCATCGGCCAGGTGCGTCTTTTGGGCAGCCGGATGGGGGTAGCGGCCGTTCTTTTTGTGGGCCTGGCGTTTGGGGCGCTGGATCCCAGTTTACAAATCCCCGACCCCTTTTTGAATTTAGGCCTGGTCCTCTTTGTTTATACCATCGGCCTGAGCAACGGGGCCGGCTTTTTTGCCACCTTTCGTGGTAAAGGCGGGCGAGACGCTCTCTTTGTGGTGGCCATTATGGCCCTGCCGGCTCTGCTGCTCCTGGCCGTTTTTTTCTTCTTGCCCCTGACGCCGGCCCATATGGCCGGGATTTTTGCCGGGACCTCGACCAATACGGCTGCTCTGGCCGGGGTGCTGGACTATATCAACAACAGTCTGCCGGCGGCCGCGGCCGAACCGGGCATCGCCCAAACGGTGGTGGGCTTTTCTATTGTCTATCCGCTGGGGGTGCTGGGGCGCATGGTGGCCATTAGTCTGATGCAGCGCTGGTGGCAGATCGATTACGCCGCCGAAGCCGACCGGCTGCGCGACCAGTATCCCATTGGTCAGGAGTTGGGGTACTGCACCATCGAAATTACCCAACCGGCTGTGGTGGGCACGCCATTTCGTAGGCTGCGCCGTGACCAGGAGTGGCAAGCGATTGTTTTTGGCCGCATTTACCGTCAGGGACAGGCCAGCTTGATTGACGGCAGTACCCAATTTCGCCGGGGAGATCGGATTGTGATTGCCGGGACGAAGGGGCAAATGAGGGAGGTAACGGCCGTTTTAGGTCAGACAGCCCCCGAAGATTTACTCGAAGACAGCGAGACTTACCTCTCACGCCGTCTCTTTTTATCCAATCCGGACCTGGTGGGACAGCCTCTGGCTGCCCTCAACCTCAAAGAAGAATACGGGGCGCTGATCTCTCACGTGCGCCGGGGCGACATTGAACTGCTGGCCGGGGATAACACGGTGCTGGAACTGGGCGACCGGGTACGGGTGCTGGCTCGGCGCGAAGAAATGCCGGCCCTGGTTGCCTTGTTTGGCGACTCTTACGCGGCCATCAGTCAGGTTGATTTGCTGACGACCGGGTTGGGTATTACGCTGGGGCTGCTGCTGGGGATGATTCCTATACCGCTGCCGGGTGGCCTCTCCTTTCAGTTGGGGCTGGCCGGCGGCCCGCTGCTGGTGGCTCTGCTGTTGGGCGCTTTGCGCCGTACGGGGCCAATTGTGTGGAACATGCCCTACAGCGCCAATATGACGCTGCGTCAGTTTGGTCTGATCTGCCTGCTGGCCACCATTGGCGTGCGTTCCGGCAATGGACTGGTGGAAGCCTTTGCCAGTGGCGCCGGCTGGCTGATTGTGGGGGTAGGCACGGCCGTTACCCTTATTTCGGCCCTGATTGCTCTATATGCCGGCTACAAACTGCTGCGAATTCCTTACAGCATCCTGATTGGCATGATTTCTCCCCAGCCGGCTCTCCTGGGTTACGCCCTGGAACAGGCCAACAATCCCCTGCCCAACGTCGGCTACACCCTTATGTTTCCTATTTCGATTATTGTCAACGTCATTCTGGCCCAGGTGCTGCTGATTTTGCTGCTGCATCTATAACGTTATTACGCACCGCGTCACTTTACTAGGAGACCAACTCATATTATAATCTTTACTATGGATGCAAAGTCATCCTTCGTCCCTCATAATTTGTAATTTGTAATTCCAAAAGGAGACCCATCATGCGCTTCGGTAAAGATTTAATAGATAAACCGATATATAGTATTGTAGACGGCCGTTACGTGGGCGACGTCAAAGATCTATATGTCAATAAAGACCTCTACTGGATGACCGGTATTCACGTTGGCCACGAAGGTTTCCTCAAACGGAAATCACTCATCATCAAGCGGGAGAATGTTGTCGTCTTTGGCATTGATGCGATTCTGGTCAATGATGCTGACGTGGTCAGAGAAGAAAAAGAGGTTCCCGATATAGAAAAATGGCTGCGCCTGGACAAGCTGCGCGGCCGTGAAGTGGATACACCCGGCGGTACACGTGTGGGCCTCATTGGCGACATCATCATTGGTGAAGAAGGACATATTACCGATTTTGTATTAGGCAAAGTCTTTGTTGAAGGCCCCATTGCCGACAAAGGGATCATTCCTCACGATACCCTGATCGATACCGGCAATGAAGACAAAGTCATGACTATCGACCTGCCCAAAGTAGAGCAGCTCTACCGGCAGGAAGAGGGTGGCGTTCAGGATATAAATAACGAACAAGCGTAGCAGCAAGGCGGCAAGCTGTTCTGGCGTAAGCGTTCAGTTGGTAACAAAACAGAACGCGGATAAACACGGATTTACGATTAACGCGGATTTTTTCGCTTTTTATCTGCGAAAATCCGCCCGCTAATCAGCGCAATCTGCTCGCGTTAGCCAATCTGTGTTCTATTGTCAAGGTAGGTGAATGCTTACCTTCTGGCAACGGGTTAACTTTGCAACGCTGCACCCTTGCCCCCTGCTTAAGGAGAACATCTCACAATGAACAAAAATGGAGATAGCAGTGCGGTCGGCTTTGCCCTGACCGAAGAACAAAAGATGATTCGCCTCAAGTGTCCGC
>JAWOIM010000596.1:0-3935 GCA_046484685.1 Chloroflexota bacterium
CACCATTTCTTCCCGCAGCGGATCGTGGGTCAAGGCTTGTTGGGCATAAGCAATCGCCTGTACCTGGTTTCGTTGGGCCTGGCAACGTGCGATAAGCCGGCTCAAATTGGCGAAGAATTGATTCCGCAAACGCTCCCGGTGAGGGAGGAGCCAGGCCTCGTCCAGTTCGGGCAAAAGATCGCCGCTGTACAGTGCCACAGCCTTACTCAGATAATCGGCGACCCCACTCAGGCGCTCAAACTCGGCTACGTCCAGCCAGCAGCCGGCAGCCGGGTTCCATTGCAGCGTACCGGCTTCCCGCACCAGCCAGGGCTTGTCCGGCACCGGCGGAGGCAGTGCCTGTTGCAACTGGTGCAGGTGGCGGCGCAGGTTGGCCCTGGCTCTTGTTTCGAGTACATCCGGCCAAAGGGTAAAGGCTAACGTGTCACGGGAAACGGGTTGGGTGCGATGCAGGAGCAAATAGACCCACAGGGGAAGGGTTTTGGGTGGGGCCGTAAAGGTGAACGGCCGTTCATGGTAAAATAACTGTAAACGGCCGTAGAGGTGGATGTAGAGCATGACCTACTCCTCCAGCCATCGGCAAATAATGAGCGCCAGGCGCTTTTACCAATATAGATAGACATTGTAACTCACTTTTGACGATTACGGCACGCTATTTTGTGGCCCTGGGTGCTGATTACTTCATGCTCGACTGCGGCAGCTTTTCCCACTTGATCCTTCTCGAAATGCTCGTTGCGGTGATTATTCAGCGACGTATCGGGGGCGGCAGGCCGGTATAGGTCTTGCACCCATTTATTAAACAGTTTGACTGTATCTCCCATCTACGTCAAACTAGATAACGGTATAGAACTTCAAACAATCATGTGGCTTATCTGAGCGTCATTTTAATCTTTCCTTCAGGTTGCAGGGGTTTGAAAAAGTCAGGCTTTACTTCGTTACTGTGCTGCAACCTCCGGCCTAAAAAGTCGGCTTCTAATAAGGATACTGTCTATGATTCGTCTACTCGTTGTTCACGAAGCCCGCGTCTTTTGTAAGGTTATCACGGCTGCTCTGGGTCAAGAAGCTGACATACAGGTGGTTGGCTCGGCCACAACGCAAGAGACAGCTATAAACCAGCTTCATCTGTGTGACGTGGTTCTGGTCTGTGTTGCCTTCCCCGAAAATGGCACCCTATCCCTGGTAAAAGAAATTCGTCAATCTGAAGCAGCGGTGAAGGTATTGGTGATGGGGCTGCCAAAATCGGAAGCCGCTATCCTGCAATACATTGAAGCCGGAGCAGATGGCTATGTGCTTCAGGATGATTCAATGCACGAACTTCTGAAAAATATTCGCGCGATTAACCAGGGAGAAGCGGTGGTTTCCCCCCACATTGTGGCGGCCCTCATTACACGGGTGGCCGACCTGGCCAAATTGCACGCTGAACAGGGTCCGGATGCGGCCCGCCTGTCTGACCTTACCCCCCGCGAGTGCGAAGTGCTGGCCTTGCTCGGACAGGGGTTGAGCAACCAGGAGATTTCAGATCACCTAACTATTGAACTGGGTACGGTTAAAAATCACGTTCATAACATTCTGCAAAAACTTGATGTCAATAATCGTTGGGAGGCCAGCGCCTATGCAAATTTACTTGACGTTAAGGAAAGCCAAACCTCAGCCTGAAAGGCTCCCTTACAGACCCCTTTCGATGGTAGAAATCACCTGATTTACTCTGGTCACCAGGAAATTGGATTGAGATAATTCCCCCAGCTTTTGTTTCCCTTTCTGCCCTACTTTCCCCACAAAGTTGCCTCATCTATAACCCCATTTTGTATCCAGGTACAAGACATGGGCTTATTTTGTTTGTTATAGTGTGGCCACCTCACTTTAAGGGCTATGTGGGGCAATTAACTGCCTGCTTTTCTGCATGGTGCAGAGGACTATTCACACAACAGGTAACGACTTGTAGGATAGCGGGCAAAGGAGTTGTCACAATGTCTAGAATGATGAGAGGCTTACGCACCATGACAAGTTACCTGTTTTGGGCGACCATCAAAATGGTATGGCCAATGGTATTGTTTTTGCTTGCTTTGTTTATGGGGCTTGCTGTCGGCTGTACTCAAAGTAATGATCCATTGCCCGACAGCCTGTTACCACTGGACGACCCGATGAGCGAACGGCCTCCTGCGGATGACCCTGCTCAAGGAGACAGGGAGAATGAGTATCCGCTTGCGGTTGAAGCCGGCATCGATGCCCTAAGCAGAGACCTGGGTGTGGCCAGGGCAGAGATTGAGGTACTCTCTCAATCCCAAACAGAGTGGTCAGACGGCTGTTTGGGATTAGCGGAAGATGATGAATTCTGTACGCAGGCCATTGTCCCCGGTTGGCAGATCTTCGTTCTGGTAGAAGGCATTCAGGAATATGAAGTTCGTACCAGTGAAGACGGCCGAACTGTACGCTGGCGTCGTCTATAGAGATAAGTGAGGAACCAAGGCCAGATTAAGGCCGCAACTTATAGTAACCATTGTAATTTGTACAAAGGAGTGTATGAGATGCAAACGAAAAAAATAATGCTTGTTTTATTGGCCGGATTGCTTTTGGCCGGACTAGGTCTGGTAACAAATCCGGAACCGGTTACCGCTAACTCGGCGGCACAAACTGAAGAACAGATTACTGAGGAACAAACGGAAGAAGCAGAAACGCCAATGGTAGAAGAAGCGCAAACTTTAATGGAGGCGCTTCAGGCCAGGGAAGAGTTGGAATCGTTTAACCTGCTGGTTGAAGCGGCTGCGCTGACTGACAACCTGGAGCAAGATGGTCCATTTACCGTTTTTGCGCCCACAAATTCGGCCATGGCTGTTCTGGACAGACTGTTAGAAGGGTCAGAGGTCACAGCGACCGAGGCGCTGCTTTACCATGTGGTTAACGGCCGTTACACCGCGGCCGATCTGGCCAATCGCCTCTCTGTACCCACCCTCATGGGTGAACATATCGCTATTAGCGTGCGCGACGGAGCGTTGGTCTTAAACGATGAAGTCGCCATTATCAGGATGGACATTGAAGTCGAGAATGGCATTATCCATATTGTGGATACCGTGATGGTACCACCGGATCAGGCCCAGATTCCGGCAGAAGGAGAGAGGGGCGTGCGAGTCAATGCCCTGGATGATGTGTTGGCGGCCGACGGCCGTTTCACAACCTTCCTCTCTTTGCTGGAAACGGCCGGCCTGCTAGATGAACTGGCAAATCCGGTTCATACCTACACCGTATTCGCACCTACCGACGCCAGCTTTGACCAATGGCCGGAGGAACTGTACGACAGATTATTGACCGACTCTGATTACCTGGAAACAATTCTCACCTATCACCTGGTAAGTGACCGCCTGGCTATTCACCAGATCGCCACTGACACCTATATTCCGACCGTAGAGCAACGGCCGTTGATTGTCAGTCGGGACAATGAAGGACGTGTGCTTATCAATGAACGGCCGTTTGTGTCTGCCAATATAATGGCTGCCAACGGTATCATCCATGTGGTAGACGGTGTTCTGACACCATAACCTCTACCTCTGATACCATAATGAATGAAATTTGACGCAGAGAAGCAGAGGTGGAAGCAAAGGAAAAACCTCTGCTTCTCTGCGATAATTCAGAATACTGATTACTGACTACTGACTACTGAATTACTGGGACACCATCTCCCGCAGCCGCTCCTCATCAATTACCGGCACATTGAGTGATTCCGCTTTGGCCAGTTTACTGCCCGCTTTTTCGCCGGCGAGCAGATAGTCGGTGTTGCCGCTGACGGAGCCGGTCACTTTGCCGCCACGGGCTTCGATGAACGCTTTGGCCTCGTCGCGGCTCCAGGTGGGCAGCGTGCCGGTAATGACAAAGGTGAGACCGGCGAACAACTGCGGCCTCTCATCAACTGCGGCCGTTTTCTCTACGGCAAAGGTCAGCCC
>JAWOIM010000688.1:0-5702 GCA_046484685.1 Chloroflexota bacterium
AGGCAGTTGCGGCGGACGTGACCGGGCAGGGCAAAGGCGTGGCCGGGGATAAAAGCCACCTGTTCCTGGGCCACGGCCGTTTCTAACAAATCGGCCGTATCGATGTGGGGCGGCAGTTCCACCCAGATAAACATACCGTTGCTGGGATGGGTCCAGCGGGCTTCGGCCGGGAAGTGGCGTTCCAGGGCGACCAGCATGGCGTCGCGGCGACGGCCGTATTCGGCACACAGCCGCTCAATATGGCCCGACAAATAGCCCGCATCCAGATAAGCAGCCACCGCCCGCTGCGTCAGTTGGGACGTTTCCAAATCCTCCATCTCCTTAATGACCGTCAGCTTGGGCACCAGGTTGGCCGGGGCCACCAGCCAGCCCAGACGCAGAGCCGGGGCCAAAATCTTGGAAAACGAGCCGAGGTAAAAAACCCAATCGGCGTTCAGTGCCCGCAGTGGCGGCAGCGGCGCCCCTTCGTAGCGCAGAAAACCATATGGGTCATCTTCGATCAGGGGCAGGCCGTAGGCAGTGGCCAGCTCAACCAACTGCTGCCGCTTGGCCAGGCTGATGCTGACGCCCAGCGGGTTGTGGGCTTCGGGAATGGTGTAGAGGAAGGCCGGCCGGTGGCCCTGCGCCAGATAGGTGGCGACCGCATCTACATTTAGGCCGGTGTATAGATTGGTATCTACCGGCAAAATGTGGGGTTGGTAGGGGGATACGGCCTGCTGCACGCCCGTGTAGACAATCTCTTCCAGAATGACCTCCGCGCCGGGATCCAGCAGCAGCCGGGTCACCACGTCCAGCCCTTGCTGGGCGCCGGTGGTGATAAAGACCTGTTCCTCAGTGCAGTCCACGCCGCGTTGGGCCATCAGAGCCACAATGTGGTGTTTGAGCGGTGTAAAGGGTGGACCATATTGCAAGGCACCGCTGTCGGCCAATAGCACCTGGTTGAGGGCACGGCCGTAATCTGCGGCGGGGAACATTTCCGGGGCGGGCAGCCCACCGGCAAAAGAAAGAATACCGGGTTGGGCCACCACCGCCAACATCTGGCGCAGCACCGAGCGGTTCATGCCGTTGGTCCAGCGAGCCAGGGACAAATCTTGGATGGGGAAGTGGGGTGTTTTTAGCATAGATTTATTAAGAAGTAAAAAGTAAGAAGTAAGTAGTGGCTTTTTCACTTTCTACTTTTTACTTTCCACTTCTCACTGAGGTAAGGGTACGGCCGTTGTCGCTTTGATTTCACGCAAAACCAGGCTGGTGCGGATTTTGTCCATGCCGGGCATGGGGGTCAGGACCTCAATCAGGAACTGTTCAAGCTGGCGGCGGTTTTGTACGACAATTTTCAGCAGGTAATCATATTCGCCGGTAAGGTGATGACATTCCAGCACGGCCGACATTTTTTGTACCGCACTTTTGAAGCCCTCAACCGCTTCCGGCTCGTGGCGCTGCAGCGTTACCTGAACAAAACAGAGCATATCGTAGCCGATGGCCTCCCGGTCCAGCAAGGTAACGTAGCGTTTGATAATGCCCGCCTCTTCCAATTTTCGCAGCCGCTTTTGCAGCCCGGTGGGCGATAGCTCTACCCGCTGTGCCAGTTCGGTGTTGGTAATGCGGGCATCCTCCTGCAAATAATGGAGCAGAATGCGGTCTTTGTCGTCGAGGTCAAAACGACCGTTTTCATTCATCAGCACACCAAATGGATTAAAACAAATTGTGAACCAATTATATCTGATAAGTGTATAATTTTCAATAGAACAGCAAAAATAGTCTACTTATTTACCTATAGTGGCTGTGCGAGTGGATATTTTCACGTTGCCGCCGCCGGCATTCCCCACAAAAAACAGCCTTGCACCCCAAAGGCACAAGGCTGTCAACTTTTTACTTCTTACTTCTTACTTCTTACTTCTTACTTCTTACTTTTCTTTAGTCCGTCGTATGTTTCTCCATCGTCTGGGCCAGGTCTTCGGTGACGAGGCCGTTGGGGCTGGGTTCGCCTTCCTGACGCTGTTGGCCGCGCAGCAGGGTGCCGCCAACCGACATGAAGTCATAGCCGCGCTCGACCAGGGCCTCAAAATCAGGCATCATGCGCCGGCCGTCGATGACCAGATACGGGGGTTGAACGGCCGTTTCAATCGTACGTGACAAGCCCCGGAATTCTTCCCAATCGGTGGAGATATAAAGGGCGTCACTGCCGGCAATCGCTTCTTTGGCCGTGTTATGGTAAGTAATGCGCTCAAAGAGATGGTTTTTCTCCGGGTTGAACCAACTGCGCTGTGCTTCCGGCATGGCCAGCGGGTCGTAGGCTCGAATTTCGGTAACGCCACGGGCCAGCAGGGCCTCGACTACTTTCAGGGCAGCCGAATCGCGCATGTCGTTGGTCCGTTTCTTGAAGGCCAGACCCAGCAGCGCTACCCGCTTTTGGTTAAAATTGAAGCCCGCTTCATAGATAGCCCGGTCTATTAGATAGGTCTTTTGGTATTCGTTGATGTTGTAGACGGCCTGGAGGAGGTCGGTGGAACGGCCGTTTTGATTCAACTGGTAGATCAATGATTGAATATCTTTGCCAAAACAACTGCCGCCGGCCCCGTTGCTCACATAAGAGCCCCAGGTGCTAATGCGGTTGTCGGAGGTGACGCCAATCTTCAAATCTTCCATGCGAATATTGGGGTGGGTTTCGGCCAGCCGTGCCCCGACCCCATTCCAGAAGGAGACGTAGGTTAGCAGCAGCGTGTTGCCCATGTATTTGACGGCTTCGGCCGTTTCGGGCGTCGTTTCCAGGTAGCGGATGCGCACATGGTTCACAAATTGAGAATAAACGCGGCGCAGCAGTTTGAAATCCTCTTCTGTGTCGGCCCCGATGACAATGCGGTCTGGCTTACGCGACCCGTCAATGGCATTACCCTGGGCCAAAAATTCCGGATTCGAGGCCACACCGAAATTCTCTACCCCATGCTCTTCCAGCACCTGCTGCAAGAGGCGAGCCGTGCCGATGGGGACGGTGCTTTTGTTGACCAAAACCACCCGGTTTTTTACCTCGCGCCGGGCCAGCAGCTCACCCAGATGATGGGCGGCATTGAGGTAGTAGCTCAGGTCCGACGAGCCATCCCGCTTGGGCGGCGTGTTGAGACAGAGGAAAAAGATGTCGGTTCCTTCCACCAGGTCGGTAATGTCGGTGGTGAAAAAGAGGTAGCGGTTGAGGTTTTCGGCCACGGCTGCGGCCAGGCCCGGCTCGTTGACATACCGCTCAATTTGAGCTGCTTCGCCCGTTTCAAAGGCATTAATTTTGTTCTGGTCGATATCATAGGCATAAACCTCATGCCCATATTCTGATAAAACGGCCGCATGGGGCAGTCCCACAAAGCCGGTTCCAACAACGATGATTTTCATAACTTTACTCCCTTTGTTTTGTTAAGTGAAAAGTGAAAAGTGAAAAGTAGAAAGTGAGACTTTCAAGTCATCCACTTCTTACTTTTTACTTCTTACTTCTTACTTCTTGCCTTTCAGATAATCTTCTAACATAAGCCGGGCGGCGCGCCGGCCGATTTCTACGGCAAAATTGGTGCCCCGATCCCACGGATAAACCTGGCTCATGCTGGCAAAGTATAAACCAGAAAGGGGGGTTCGTAAACCGGGAACATGGTGGGAATGTCCCACCAATGGTACCGGCTGGGCGTAGGGGGCGCGATAGAGCCAGCTTTTACGCACCCAGTCGGGCCGGAAGTCGGCATTGACGCGGTGCAGCGCGGGCAAAAACAAGGCTTCCAGTTCGGCCTGGGGCATGGTCAGGTAGGGATGGTCGGGCAGCACGTAGTCGCCGCAGTAGATGATATGATCCCCGCCGTAATGGCGCTTGTCAATGTAGTTGGTATGCTCCACCAGGGCCAGGAAGGGGATAGGGTTCTCACTTTTGTCGGGCGAATGGGCGGGGATGTTAAGCCAGTAAGTGTTGGATTGGGCCATTAACGGCCGTTTCAAAGCCAGTGTTAGCACCACTGCTCCCATGCTTTTCAACTGCAGGAGTTGGCCCAGGTAGTCGGTGGGCAAACCAGGGGCCATCCGGCTGAGCAAACCAGGTGAAGTTGTCACCAGACAGCTATCGAATGATTCCGCCATTTGCCCGGCTTCAATTTGAATGTGCCCATTCTGCTGCCGGATATGCTCCACCGGCGTTTGCAACTGTACCACACCGCCGCGCTGTTCCACGGCGGCGGTCAGGGCATCGATCATCGCCTGAAAGCCCCCTTCGAAATAGCCCAGGCGCGGGCTGCGTACATGCAGCCTGGCCCACATCCAGGCCATGTTGGCCTGCTGGTAGTAGGGGCCAAATTTGCCGATCAGCAGCGGTCGCCAGACCATCTCGTAAATTTTATCGCCGTAATAACGGCGCAGCCAGGCATCGGCCGTATACTGCTCCAGTTTGCGCCACGGCCTGCTAAAACGCAGGTAGGCGCTCACCAATCCAAAGCGGGCCACATCCGGCAGGGTAAAGCCGGGAAAGGTAATCCAGCGCCGGGGTGAATCAAAAGGCACAATCTTGCCTTCGTGTAGAACTGAAGTGGTGGGGCGCGGGAAGAAGAGCCGGTCGCGGAAACCAATCTCTTCCAGCAGCCGGATCATCTCTTTATCAGAGGTGAACAGATGGTGGTAAAACTTTTCCAGCGGCCACGCCCACTGCTCGTCGCGGAAGCCGGCCGCCAGCCCGCCCGTTTGCGAGCCGGCCTCAAACAGCGTCACCTCATGGCCGGCGTTGAGTAAATCAAAGGCGGCCGACAGCCCGGCAATGCCGGCCCCTACAATGGCAATTTTCATATAAGTCCCGTAGTGCGTATTGCGTAGTGCGTATTGCGTAGGGGAGATTGCTTACGAAATACGGAATACGCAATACGGATTATTTAATTCTTGACCTTATCCCCTTGCTTGACTGCCCGCTCAAAGTCACGCCAGCCCAGCCCTTCGCGCAGCATGTAGTAGCCCCCCAGGAGGGTAATGGGCAGCCAGAGGGCGGCGTGCAGCACCAGGGTGTAGGCAGCGGCGATGCTCTGCGGGATGCCGTAGAGGACCAGGACGGCAATGCCCGGCCCGTCGAAGGTGCCCACATACCCCGGCGCGGAGGGTAGGGTGGTGGCCAGATTGACCACCCCGTTCATCAACATCAGAGCAAAAAAGCTCACCTCAAAATCAAAGGCGTGCATCACAAACCAATATTTAACCGTCTCTAGCAGCCAGATGAGGATGGAGGTGAAGAAGATCATCAATACCTGGCGAAAGTTGCGTAAGGCGGCCAACCCGTCCAGAAAACGCTCTAAGAAGCCGAGCAGGGGCGTACCGATGCGCGGCGGCAGCAGCCGGTCGCTGAACCAGCGGCTGAGGCGCATGAAGCGGTGGGGCTGGGCGGCCATGATAAAAAAAACAATTAAGGCGCCAAAAAAGGCCAGACTGGCAAAGACGACCAATGTTTGAATCTCGCTGCTGGGCAGCGGGGCTAACGGTAGGGCGGCAAAAACGAATATCAGCATGACCAGGCCGTCAAAGACGCGCTCGACGATGACGGTGGCCAGGCTGCCGCTCATGGGAACCTGCTCACGGCGGCGCAGCACATAGGCTCGCAGTACTTCCCCGGCGCGAAAGGGGTAGATGTTGTTGCCCATGTAGCCGATGACGACCACCGGAAAGAGGCGGCGAACGGGGATCGGTTTTAACGGCCGTAACAT
>JAWOIM010000765.1:0-5480 GCA_046484685.1 Chloroflexota bacterium
AAAAAATATCAGGCAGCAATTCCCCGAATATACAAGTCGGCCAGAGCGGGTGCCCGCTCGGCGAGGGAAAAGGCAGTAGGCTCATAAAGCCACAACATGGCCAACCCTTGATGAAAGGCCAGGGCCGCCCGAGCCGCATCGTGGGGGTCGATGTTGGCTTTCACCGCACCTGACTCAATCCCCATTTGTAAAAATGCAGCCATATTGTCAATTAAGGCGCGATTGGCTGCCAATTGTGCCGTCTGACTTTTTGTCAGTTCCGGCAGTTGGGCAATTTTGAACAGCGACAATTTCATGACGGCCTGCACCTCCGGATGTTCTTCTACATCGCGAAGCAGTTGGGTCAGGATACGGTGGAAAATTTCGGTGAAGGGTCCACCAGCAGCCAGCGCCTGTTGGATCACCTCATCACGTCGCAGCCCAACCTCACCGGCCAGACTGTTGAATAGATCGGCCTTGTCCTTGAAGTGCCAATAGATGGCCCCTCGGGTGACAGCAGCGCTCTGCGCGATTTCCGTCAGGTTTGTGGCTGCGTACCCTTTTTCGCTAAACAGCTTTAGGGCGGCCTTGAGGATATTTTGCCGTGTTACGGCCGCTTCTTCTTTCGTTCGACGCATGAATTCACCTATAACATACATACTAGCATGTATGTATATAATTGTCAAAAAAACAGATGGGCAAAACGGCTATTTTGCTCACACTAAGCGGTTGCCAGCCATTTTTGGGCAAAGTCAACGGCCGTTTGCTGCGAAAACAAACGACACTCGGCCAGACCCACCTGGCCTATCGTCACGGCCCCCGTTTCATCCAGGGCTGCGCCAATCTGGGGAAAAGGATCGTCGTCGTAATCAATATCTTGATATTCACGCCAGACACGACGGCCGTTTTCCAGAATAGGCCCTCCCCCTTTGACCACCGGGCGCACACCGGCCCGATATTCGCCTAGATGCAGGGAGCTGTTGTTGACGTGCCCCACGCCCAGCAGCAGCACATATCCATCCAGCTCATAAATGCGGGCCAGCGGCGAGCTATCCCTCATGCCAAAGGGTAGACTGTGATCGGCCGTAATGCGAACCGCCTGCTGACCCCAGGCGGCAAAAGAGACCTGGGGATGATTGCTGCGCCTTACGTCAGGCCAGGTGCGGAACAGTTCAGGGATGGCCCCCATCAGGCGCGTAGGGGTCAGGGCCGGGTCGAAGGCAGGTATGTGTTCACGAACGACGGACTGCCAGTCGGCCGGCACCGGCGGATTTTGCCAGCCGCTGGGGTCGGAGTAGTCAGAACTGTGCGTCGGCATGACCAGCGTGCCGGCCGGAGTCAGCACGTCCATCAACGCCTGAATGACGGCCACCGGTCCGCCCGGCACATATCCGATTTTGCTCAACGACGAGTGGACCAGCAGCACCATGCCGGCCTGGACACCTAACTCAGTCAGGGCCTGGGCCAGATAGGGGCGGGTAAACGGCCGTGGGGATTTTTCGATTGCTGTTTTTTCACTCATAAGTTTCTGTAATGCGTAACGTGGCGCAGCCACAACCAAAAATTCTCACCACAGAGGGCACAGAGAACACAGAGTTTTTTCTCTTTTGCTCTGTGCCCTCCGTGTTCTCTGTGGTGCAAAAATTAACGCACAAAGCGCAAGCTTGTACTGACTTGTACTGAGCGTAGCCGAAGTAGTTTGCGGAATAACGCTGTGATGCATAAATAATTCATCACGCATCACGCATCACGCATCACGTTTCACGCATCACGCATCACGTTTCACGCATCACGCTTCACGCATCACGTTTCACGTTTCACGCATCACGCTAAAAGAAAACGCCCCAATTGATTTAACAATTGGGACGCTTTCTTAATCGTGTTGGCGGCACTCTTAAAACTAGAACCCTTCTAATTCAGAAAGGTCGGCCAACCCTATGGTGAGGGCGGCAATGTGCTGCATAAGCGCTAACCGATTATGCCTCACATCTTCATTTTCGTCCATAACTAGCACATTGTCAAAAAATTGGTTAATTACAGGGGTGATTTGGCGTAAACTGGCCACAAAAGTGGGGAGGGTGCCGTCTTGATTGGCCACGGCCGTTTCATAGGCCGCCAGTAACGCCTTCTCTTCGTCCAGGGCAAAATCGGCCGGGCGCAGCTCAAACTGCTGCTCCTGGCTGCGCACGATGCGCACGCAGCGGGCGTAGGCATCCAGCAGTTGGGGCCAGTCGGGTTCGGCCGTGACTTTGCTGAGGGCAGCGGCCGTTTGGGCGGCAGCATAGGGGTCGTGGGCCTGTTCGGCCAGGACCGCTTTGACCACGCTGGCGGCATGTCCCTGATCGCGTAAGACTCCTTCTAAACGGCCGCTTATAAAGCCCATCACCTCGGCCCGCACCGTCTCATTATTTTCCAGAGGCAGCAGCCGCTCGGCCGCAGCCAGCCCATTACGCAGATCAAATGTGACCTGGTTGGCCGTCAGATTCTCAATAATGTGCAGGGCCGCCCGGCGCAGGGCAAAGGGATCGTTGGACCCTTTGGGGGCCAGGCCGGCAGCAAACAGCCCCATCAGGCTGTCCAACCGGTCGGCCAGAGCCAGGGCCAGGCCCGCTGGTGTCTGGCTGACCGCTTCATACTGTTCGGCAATGGCGGCGGCGACGGCCTCCGATTCACCGCTCAGTTGGGCATACTGGCCGCCCATCACCCCTTGCAGCGCCGTCATTTCGACCACCATGCTGGTGGCCAGATCGGCTTTGGCCAGGGCGGCGGCACGGCTGGCCACGGCCGTTTCAGTCTCGGCCAGGTCCAGCATGGCCGCTACCTGGGGGGTCAACTGCTCCAGCCGCCTTGTTTTATCCAGCATAGACCCCAGCTTTGTCTGGAAGGTCAGTTTGGCCAGTTGGGGCAAAAAGTCGGCCAACGCCTGCTTCGTATCTTTTTGATAGAAGAATTCGGCGTCGGCAAAGCGGGCACGAATGACCTGTTCATTGCCATCCACCACAATATCCAGATGACGATCATCCCCGTTGCGCACGCCAATAAAATAGGGCAGCAGCGCTCCCTGTCTATCATAGAGGGGGAAGTAACGCTGGTGCTTGCGCATAACGGCCACCAGAACGGCCGCAGGAAGCTGCAAAAATCGTTTATCGAAACGGCCGCGCAGCGGAGTCGGCCGTTCTACCAGATTGGCCACCTCGGCCAGCAAGGCGGGGTCGTCAGGGATGGTGCCACCGACTTCGGCCGCCAGTTTGCCGCCGATTTCCATAATGCGCCGTTTACGCCGTGCCTGTTCCAGAACGATGTCAGCTTTACGCAGAGTCACACGATAACCGGCTGCATCTTTTATTTCTAATTGAGGCGAACCGTAGGGGCGCAGGCCGTAGCTCAGGCGGTTACTACGCAGGCCGGCAAAGGTAAAAGGAACCACATCAGGGCCAAAAAGGGCCAGCAGCCAGCGCAGGGGACGGCTGTAGGCCACATTGGTGTGATTCCAGCGCATACTCTTTTGAAATTTGATGCTGGCTATCAGCTCGGGCAGCATTTCGGCCAGAACGGCGGCAGTGGGACGACCTTCTTCACGGACAACTGCGGCCACGTACCGCTTATCTCCTTCTTCCACGATGCGTAAGTCGGCCACATCGATCCCTTTACCTCTGGCAAAACCGATGGCTGCTTTGGTGGGCCGGCCATCGGCCGTGAAAGCGCGGTCGGCCGGGGGACCTTTGACCTCGGTCTCCAGGTCAGTTTGCCGGCCCTCCAGGTTGTGAATGAGAACAACCAGGCGTCGCGGTGTGCCAAACACCTCGACCAGACCATGCGTCAGGCGCAGATCGCGCAGCAGTCGGGGGACGAGCGATTGGAGTTGGGTCACGCCGCTGGTCACATCGTCTACAGGCATCTCTTCGCTGCCGATTTCCAGCAAGAAGGTTTGGGGTGTTTCAATTTGGGTGAATTGGAGGGTGCGCGATTCAGCCGGTTCGTCCCTTATCTGCTCTTCCAGCAGGGGAAACTCTAACCGTTGACGCTGCTCCAGGTATTGTTCTGATACCTGCCGCGCCAGGGTACGCATGCGGTGGAAATAATGGGCACGTTCGGTCACACCAATAGCTCCCCGCGTATCCAGCACGTTAAAGAGGTGGGAACATTTGAGGTTGTAGTCGTGGGCAGGAATGACCAATCCCGCTTCCAGACAGCGTTTGGCCTCGCTTTCGTAAATGTCGTAGGTGGTTTTGAGGCCCGCCACATCGGCCACCTCAAAATAATAGCGGCAATGTTCGATCTCGCTTTGCAGCAAAATATCCTGGTAAGAGATGCCGGCTCCATATTCCAGTTCCCACACGCTGTCTACGCCGGCCAGGGCCAGGGCAATGCGGTCCAGGCCGTAGGTCAGCTCCACCGATACCGGATCTAGCTCCAGCCCGCCGGCCTGCTGAAAGTAGGTAAACTGGGTAATCTCCTGCCCATCCAGCCAGACTTCCCAACCGAGTCCCCAGGCACCCAGCGCGGGACTTTCCCAATTATCTTCCACGAAGCGAATATCGTGGCGACGGGGATCAATGCCGATGGCTTCCAGGCTTTCCAGGTAAAGCTCCTGGGGATTGCCGGGGTCGGGTTTAAGGATGACCTGTAATTGGTGGTGCATTTGCATGCGGTTGGGATTGTCCCCGAAACGGCCGTCGTCGGGACGAATGCTCGGCTCCACATACACCACATTCCACGGTTCCGGCCCCAATACGCGCAGCACGGTGGCCGGGTTCATCGTGCCGGCCCCAATTTGTACGTTATACGGCTGCTGTACCAAACAGCCTTTTTCCTGCCAATAGTTCAGGAGGCGTAAAATAATTTCCTGAAAGTTGAGTCCATTCTTCATAACGATCCTTTTGAGTATTGTTTTAGTGAGACCAGTAGATAAGGGAAGGAACAGAAAGTTCTTACCAAAATCCGTTGTTCTCTCGAACTACGGGAAGATTATAACATGGGACAGGGGATGCGGAAATAAGAGGGGCGTGAAAATTTGGACGATGGACGATGGACGATAGACCATCGTCCGCCGTCTATGGTCCATCGTCTGCCGTCTGCCGTCCATCGTCCATATCTAGAAAGAGGGCGGCTTCACGGCGCAGGCGGTGCAGGAAGTCGATGGATTTAAGGTTGCGTTCGAGGGTATAGGTGAGGCTGTGGTGCATCAAGGTTTCCAGTTCGCTATGCAACGGCCGTTTCAGACGCAGCGTCTTGACCGTATCCCAGGGACGGCTTTGCAAGTAGCGCAGCACTTTGACGGCCACGGCCGTTACCGGTTTGGCGTTACGGTCTGCCTGATAACAATTGGGGCAGAGCAGGCCACCCAGTTCGGCACTGAAAAATTGGTCTTGTTCCTGAATGGGGGTGTCACAGGCCACGCAGTGAAATAACTGGGGCTGGAAGCCGGTCAGGGCCAGCAGCCGTAATTCGTAATAACGGGCAGCCAGGAGGAGATCGGCCGTTTCTACCTCGGTCAGCCA
>JAWOIM010000090.1:0-5166 GCA_046484685.1 Chloroflexota bacterium
CTGCACTACCAAAGTGTTTGTCATCAGCAATAAAGACACGATGTACTGCATTTTCAGGGAGTCCAATATCAGGAATGTAATCAGCTAACAATTTTTCTACCGAATCTTTCAGATTTTTCACCTTTGTGGCTTCTTTCTCAAAACCTTCAATCAATATTTCAACTTGCAATGAAAACTCCCATTCACATTTAATTTCATTTGTGTCCGTTTAGAGGACCTAATGATCAACTTATCATCTGGTGCATGAAGCCGTTGCTGCAATTTCTTTACAACCTCATCCATATCGCCGCTCTCCTTACCTCTTCTTTAATCTTTGCGCCTTTGCTCCCTTTGCTCCTTTGCGTCAACTCTTTAAATTCTTCTCCATCCGTTCAAGGATAGGCCGCTCACCAGGGAGAAAGCTCTCACCGGTCAGGCGTTCGTAGGTGCTGATGTAGCGACCGGCCACCATGGCCACGAAGTCATCGGGCATGGTGGGCGGTGGACCGTCGCCACGATAGCCTTGGGCAGCATACCATTTACGCAGGAACTCCTTATCAAAGTTCTCCGGCTCCTGACCGGGCTGGAGGCTGTCGGCCAGCCAGTAGCGGCTGGAGTCAGGGGTGTGAATTTCATCGATGAGGGTCAACTGGCCCTCGACCAGCCCCATCTCATATTTGGTATCGACCAGAATCAGGCCGGATTTGAAGGCGATTTCTTGACCGCGCTGGAAGAGGGCAACGGCCGTTGCTTCAATTTCCGCCCAACGCTCAGCCGAGACCAGCCCCCGCTCTAAAATCTCGTCACGGGTGATGCGCTCATCATGACCTCCTTTCTCGGCTTTGGTGGTGGGGGTGATGATAGGATAAGGCAGCCGGCCATTCTTTTGCAGCCCGTCGGGCAGTTGAATACCGTAGGGCCGTCGCTCCCCCTGCTCGTAAAGATACCAGAGGGAGGTTTTGGTCACCCCGGTAATATAGCCGCGCACTACGATTTCTACGGGCAGCGGCTCCGCTTCGTGGGCAATGGTAACGTTGGGGTCGGGTACGTCGATGAGATGGTTGCGGACCAGATCGGCCGTTTGCGCAAACCACCAGGCGCTCAACTGGTTGAGGACCTGCCCCTTGTGGGGAATCAGCCCCAGCACCCGATCAAAGGCAGAGACGCGGTCAGTGGTAATCAAGATTCGCTGCCCCTTCTGACGGTAAATGTCGCGTACTTTGCCCTCAATACGCTCGCCCAGCCAGGGGAAGTCGGCTTTGTCTAAACAGTGGGGAATGGATTGGAGAAGTTGGTCATGGGTTATCATAATAGTTAATTGTTGAATTGCTTAATTGTTGAATGGTTAATGGGTGAACTGTTGCTGGAATTGGTCCAGAATAGTGAGCAGGTCGGGGGGACAGGCGTTGGCGCGTTTCGTGGGCAATGGTGGGCGGAACGCCGCCATAATAGGCTTCGGCGATGGCTCCAGCGATGCAGGCCATGGTGTCGCTGTCGCCGCCAAGGGAGATGGCCAGGCGCACGGCCGTTTCGTAATCGTCCGACTCCAAAAAGGCGAGGATCGCCTCAGGCACGCTGCCCTGGCAGGAGACGTCAAAGCTGTAGCCGGGGCGGATGTCGTTTAGGGTACGGCTAAGATCGTAGTGGAAACGAACTGCCGTTTCTTCCCGGATCGCTTCTTTGCCGGCCCTGGTTCGTGCCCGGTAGATAGCCAGGGCCACCGCCAACACCGAATCATCGGTAAAGCGGCTGCCCGCCTGAAACAGAGGAAAATCTGTCATCTTAAGCGGCCGCCATTCATAGACGGAGCCGATGATGTCACCGGCGATTGCACCAAGCATAAACTCACCTTTTTGACGGAAGACGAAAGACGGAGGACCGAGGCTTACCCTCCGTCTTCCGTCCTTCGTCCTCTGTCCTATAAATGCCGCAGCGCGTTTTGGAAGAGCCGCAGCCCCAGCAGCCCCCGCTCACCGCGATGGACACGGGGATGCTGCCAGTCAAAAATATGGTTTTCAGGGTGGGGCATCAAGCCCAGCACATTACCGGCCGCATTACACAACCCGGCAATATCGGCCACCGACCCATTGGGATTGGCCGGATAACCCACACTTTCTACTTCTGACTTCTGACTACTTACTCCATAACTCAGGGCAACCAGGCCCTCATCGCGCAGCCGCGCCAGCGTCGCCTCATCCTTCACCATCAGCCGCCCTTCGCCGTGAGCCACAGGGCAGTAGATGGGGTCGTCTAGCCCCTGGGTGAAGAGGGAGGGGCTGTGGGAATTAGGCTGGAGATAGACCCAACGACATTCAAAACGGCCGTTTTCATTATACGTCAACGTCACCTGCCGTTCGGCATGGCCGGGCAGTTGCAGCAGCCCCGCCTTAACCAACACCTGGAAGCCATTGCAGATGCCTAGTAGGAGTCGGCCGTTGGCTACAAACTCGCTTAACCTATCTCCCAACCGGTGGCGCAAATCCTGTGCCCACAGTTGGCCCGCGCCCAGGTCGTCGCCATAAGAAAAGCCGCCGGGAATAACCACCATCCCATAATCGGCCAGCCGCCGTTCCCCGGCCAGCAGTTGGTTCAAATGGACAATTTCCGGCTGGCCGCCCGCCAGTTGGCAGGCCAGGGCTGCATCATGGTCCCGGTTGGTACCGTTAGCGTGCAAAATAAGTATTTTGGGAGCTGGAGAATGGCTGGGTACTCCGCCACTTCGCCACTCCGCCACTTTGCCACCCCGCCGCTCCGCCACTCCGCTACTTTGCCGCTCCGCCACTTCACCCCGCCACGCTTTTTCCAGGTCGCTGAGCGGCAGGTCGATAATAGAGGCGTCGGTACGGCCGTTTATCACCAGCCGATCCCCGCCAATCACGCCAAAACATTCATGGGGGACGTTGGCCTCGCTCATAATAGCCCGGAACTGCTCCGCATCTTCGGGCCGAACCTCAACAATAAAACGGCTCAGGCTTTGGGCAAAAAGGATCACCTCGTCAGGGCTGTAATTCCAGTAGGGATCACGGGGCGCGTAAATCAGCTTGATGTTGGCCCCCACACCGCCGGCCAGGCACATCTCGGCCAGAGCCACGCCCAGGCCGCCTTCGCTGCAATCGTGGCTGGCCCGCACCAGCCCGGCCTGAATGGCCCGGTGCAGGGCGCGGAAATGGTCGAGGGCGTTGGGGATTGGTTTTAACGGCCGTTGATGCTGCGCCTGCACCGTGCCCCCCACCAGTTCATAATGGGACCCGGCCAGTTCGGCCCCCGTCTGGCCCAGGGCAAAAAGGAAATTGCCCGCCTGCTTGAGGTCCATGGTTACCGTTTTGGCTACATCCGGCACAATGCCCAGCGCCGACACCAGCAGCGTGCCGGGAATGGCGTGCTTTTCGCCGTCGGCACCGGTATATTCGTTGTTGAGGCTGTCCTTGCCGGAGATGAAGGGGGTCTGGTAAGCCACAGCCGCATCGTAACAGCCCTGGGCACAGCGCACCAGC
Organism: Chloroflexota bacterium; assembly: GCA_046484685.1. Taxonomy (GTDB): domain Bacteria; phylum Chloroflexota; class Anaerolineae; order Promineifilales; family Promineifilaceae; genus SLGK01. The sequence continues at coordinate 3,474 of JAWOIM010000090.1, forward strand.
GCCCCCAGGCGGTCGGGCAGATTGGGATTACCCCAGCAGAAGTTGTCCAAAATAGAGACTTGATCAGGGTCGGCCCCGACGGCCACCACATTCCGCAGGGCTTCATCCACGGCTGCCCAGGCCATCACATACGGGTCAGCGACCGACAAATGGGGGTTAATCCCATTGCCCAACGCCACCGCTCTGGTTGGGGATTGGGGGTTGGGGGTTGGGGATTGGCTGTTCTGGGGTACGATAACGGCCGCATCGCTGGGGCCATGATTGGCATGACCAACGAGGGGTTTAACGGCCGTTCCTCCCTGCACCTCATGATCATAACGCCGGATCACCTCTTCTTTACTGCGAATATCAGGATGAGCCAATAAACGCAGCAGCATCTCTGTGCAGTTGATAGTTGATGATTCAGAGTTGATAGTTGATAGTTGATAGTTGATAGCTGGCTGTTCACTATCAACTGTCAACTGTTCACTGTCAACTATTAACTGTCCACTAAACACCGCCTTCATATGACCGGTGGGAATGCCGTCGTGTAAAAAGTCGAGCGACAAATCGCCGACTAATTTTTCACCGTAATAGAGGCGCAGGCGACCGGTGGCTTCAAATTCGCCCAGCCGGATCGCTTCCACATCCTGCCCGGCACAAATAGCCTTCAGTTGTTCCCAATTTTCCGGCGGGATGGCCAGCACCATCCGCTCCTGGGCTTCGCTGAGCCAGATTTCCCAGGGGCGCAGACCGGGGTATTTGAGGGTCACGTTTTCCAGTTGCACATTGGCCCCCAGCCCTTCGGCCATTTCGCCCACGGCCGAAGAGAAGCCGCCCGCACCGCAGTCGGTAATGGCGCTGTAAAGCCGGGCGTCGCGGGCCTGCACCACCACTTCCTGCACCTGTTTTTCCATGATGGGATGGCCAATCTGAACGGCCGTACCCGCAATCTCACTCGTCTCCACATCCATCTCCATACTGGAGAAAGTAGCCCCACGCAGCCCGTCGCGCCCGGTACGGCCGCCAATGGCCACAATCAGGTCGCCCGGCTGCGGCGTGGTGGGATGGCTGCCGTGGGGCAAGATGCCCAAACAGCCGCAGTAAACCAGCGGATTGGCCGTATAACCGGGATGGTAATGGATCGAGCCATTCACCGTGGGGATGCCCATCTTGTTGCCGTAATCCTCAATGCCGTGAATAACGCCGCTGGCAATGCGGCGCGGGTGCAGCACGCCGGCGGGCAGGTCAGCCTGGTCCATCTCCGGCTCACCGAAGCAGAGAATGTCGGTGTTGGCAATGGGCCGGGCGCTGACGCCCAGCACGTCACGCACCACGCCGCCGATGCCGGTATTGGCCCCGCCAAACGGTTCCAGCGCCGAGGGGTGATTGTGGGTTTCCACTTTGAAGGCCAGGTCAAAGCGGTCGTCGAAGGCGACAATGCCGGCGTTGTCCACAAAGGCAGAGCGGACCCAGGGCTTGTCGATTTTTTCGGTGGCGGCCCGGATGTAGTTCTTGAGAATGCCGTCAATGGTCTGCTGCTCCCCGTCGGGGCCGGTGTAGTCGATGGTGGCCTTAAACGTTTTGTGGACACAATGCTCGCTCCAGGTCTGGGCCAGCATTTCCAGCTCCACGTCGGTGGGGTCACGCCGTTCTTGGCCGTAATAGCGCTGGATGGCCTGCATTTCGGCCAGATTGAGCGACAGCCGGCGCT
>JAWOIM010000169.1:0-6304 GCA_046484685.1 Chloroflexota bacterium
GCCGACGCGGGCGCCCTTCAGGCCCGCGAGGTCGATGAGGCGGCCGGCGGCGGCGCCCGGCGGGTTCTTGAACGCGCAGCCGGCCGATCGGGCCTTGGGCTGGCCGCGTCGCGCCGCGTCGACGGCGGCTTCGGCCTGGGCGACCCGCTCCGGGGTCGAGGGGGTGAGGCGGAGCCGCGCCCGCAGCACGACCGAGCGGGGCGGCAGGGCGGAGCGCCGGTAGGCGAGGGCGAGGTCGGCGGCGGGGAGCCGCTCGACCCGGCCGTCGATCATGACGTCGACCTCCTGCAGCACGTCGCCGATCTCGCCGAAGCGGGTGCCGGCGTTGCAGAGAAGTAGAAGAAAAACTCTGCTTCTCTGCTTATCTGTGTTAATTTTGCAGCGTTAGCCCTAACGTTGGCCAACGGCCGTTTTCCCCCCTGGCCGAGGCAAACTGCATGTCATACAGGCGATGGTACAATCCCTGCGGATTGAGCAGCAGCGTGTGATGGTCTCCCTGCTCCACAATGTGCCCCTGGTCCAGGACCAGGATGTGGTCGGCGTTGACGATGGTGCTCAGCCGGTGGGCAATGACAAAGGAGGTACGGCCGGCCATCAACCGCTCCAGCGCCTCCTGGACCAACTGCTCGCTCTCGCTGTCCAGCGAAGAGGTGGCCTCATCCAAAATCAGAACGCGCGGATTTTTGAGGATGGCGCGGGCAATGGCCACCCGCTGTCGCTGGCCGCCGCTTAATTTGACCCCCCGCTCCCCCACCAGCGTGTCATAGCCGTCGGGCAGCTCATTGAGGATAAAGTCGTGGGCGTTGGCCGCCCGTGCCGCCGCCTCCAGTTCCGCCTGGGTGGCGTCCAGCTTGCCGTACAAAATATTGGCCCGCACCGTATCGGAAAAGAGAATTGTCTCCTGGGGCACAATGCCGATCTGGTCGCGCAGGCTGTGCAGCGTCACCTCGCGAATATCGTGGCCGTCGATGGTGATGGTCCCTTCGTTGACGTCGTAAAAGCGGGGAATCAGGTTGACCAGCGTCGACTTGCCGGCGCCGCTGGGACCGACCAGGGCTATGACCTGGCCTGGTTCGGCCGTAAAGGTAATCTGGCGCAGCACGGCCGTCTTTTCACTATAATCGAAAGAAACCGCATGAAAGGTAACCCGGCCGTTAACCGGCGGCAGCGGCAGCGCGTGCGGCCGGTCGGCAATATCGGGACGGGTGTCCAGCAGTTCAAAGAGGCGTTCGGCCGCGCCCAGAGCCGATTGGAACTGAGCGTACAAGCCGGCCAGCGAAGAAATGGGCGTGGCCACCATCATTGTGTACACCAGGTAGGCCACCAGGCCGCCGGCCGTCAGCCGACCCTGGATGACTTCATAACTGCCAAACCAGAGCGTAAACGTAATCGAAGAAAAAGCCAGAAACCCGATGATGGGCGCTAATACGGCCGTTACCTTGGCCCGCACCATCGCCGCCGCAAAGGTTTCCTGAACACGGGCTGAAAAACGGCCGATTTCATGCGCTTCACGGGCAAAGGATTTAACGATGCGAATGCCGCTGGTCGTCTCCTCCAGCACGTTGGCCGCTTCGGCCAGCTTATCCTGCACCAGCTTGGAAGCAGCCCGGATTTTGCGCCCCAGCCAGACCATTGTCAGCGTCATAACGGGGATGGCAGTCAGAATGAGCAGCGTCAGCCGCCAGTTGAGGTAAAAGAGGAAAACGGCCGCGCCCAACAGCGTTAACACCTGGCGCACCAGCGAGACCAGATTCTCTGTAATCGCCTGCTGCAGCAGGGAGACGTCATTGGTCAGCCGAGAGACAATCTCCCCCGTGCGCCGGTCGGCATAAAATTTGAGCGACAGCCGCTGTAAATGAGCGTAGAGTTCGATGCGCAGATCGGCAATGACCCGCTCCCCCACAAAAGCAATCGTCAGCCGGTGGGCAAAACTAAAGAGGGCCTGCACCAGAAAGACAGCCAGCAGGCCGCCGGCCAGCAGGTTGAGCATCGACTGGTCCATATCAATCAGGACGGAATCGACCAGGCTGCGCACCACCAGGGGCAAAATCAACCCCAGCCCTACGCTAAAGAGGAGGGTAATGAAGGCGGCCGTCATCCACTTGAGATAGGGGCGCACGTAAGCCAACAGCCGTCTAAACAGGTGCAGGCTTTCTTTGTTGAGGGAAACGGCCGTTTTATCGGGGTCGCTTTCGTATTGCCGACCCGCATGTCTTATTCGCATCATAGGGATCGTGAAACGTGATGCGTGAAACGTGATAGTGAAAGCCATCACGTATCACGTTTCACGTATGACGCTTATACCAGCGTCGCCTCAACCACGATTTCCGGCCCGGCCAGTGCTTTAGAGACGGGACAGTTTTCTTTGGCGGTCGTGACGTATTCCTGGAACGTATCCTCGTCGATATTTTCTACTTCGCCTTCGGTCGTCAGTTCGATTTTGGTGATGGTGGGGCCGCCTTCGCCGGTTTTGAGGTGGACAACGGCCGTTGTTTCCACGCGCACGGGCGGATAGTCGTTGTTGGTCAAAACAGCCGCTAAAAACATCGAAAAGCAGCCGGCCAGGGCTGCACCAATTAACTCATCAGGGTTGGTCCCCTCCCCGTCTTCAAAGCGAGATTTATGGGTAAAAGCGCCTTCAAACGCACCGCTGCCCAGGGCCATCGTACCGTTGCCCTCTTTGAGCGTTCCATTCCATTTGGCGTGTGCCTGTCGTTTGATCATCTGTTTACGTCTCCTTATGTTAATTGTTTTTCGTGATGCGTGATGCGTGAAGAATCCTCTCGTCACGTATCACGCTTCACGTTTCACGTTTCATTATAAAACCTGCACCGGGTCCTTAATCGCCCCCCGGTCCAGCAGCGCGTCCTCGTAACCGGCGTCCCACCCTTCGGGTAAACTGGTTTTGCGGATGCGAACGGCCGTGTTTTTATAATCTGGTATTTTAGCCCGTTCATCAATGCGGTCTAATGTTAGCAAGTTAGCGGCCGCTTCGGCAAAGTGGAAGGGCACAAAAACGGTGCGGCGTGGCGACCGTTCTGTTACCAGCAGGCGCAGCTTAATTGTACCGCGGCGCGAGCTAACGGCCACCCAATCCCCCGTTTCTAATTCTAATTCGGCGGCGTCGATGGGGTGCATCTCGCAGGTGGCCTCCGGGTAAATCTCTTCCAGCGCCGAGCGACCGGTCATGGTACTGCCGCTCCAATGGTACAAAACGCGCCCTGTGCTGAGGTTAAAGGGATATTCTTCGTCCGGCTGCTCTGATTCGGTGCCGTATTCCACTTCCCAGAACTTCCCCTTACCGCGCGGGAACTCCTCGGCAAACAAAAAGGGTGTGCCCGGATGGTCAAAACTGGGGCAGGGCCAATGCACACCCCCCTCCCGCTCAATCCGGTCGTAGTCGATGCCCCAGAAGTCGGGCGTCACCTGCCGCATCTCCTCCCAAATTTCGGAGGGATGCCTATAGTCAAATCCGGCCGATAATTTATGCCCCAGCCGCTGCTCAATGCGCCTTCCCAGGTCGGCCAAAATCTCCCAATCGGGCCGGGAGTTGCCCACCGGTTCCACCACTTTACGGCAGCGCTGGATGCGCCGGTCGGTGTTGGTAAAGGTACCATCCTTCTCGGCAAAGCTGGTGGCAGGCAGAATAACGTCGGCCATTTCGCCCGTCTCATTGATAAAGATGTCCTGGCAGACCAGAAATTCCAGCTTTTCCAGGGCATGGCGGGCATGTTCCAGATTGGGTTCGCTCATCATCGGGTTTTCGCCCAGGACAAACATACCTCGAATGGACAAATCGGCCGCGCCGTCCACCATTTCGGTGGCCGTCAGTCCCGGTTTGGGATTGAGCGCTGCGCCCCAGGTTTCCTCAAATTTGTGGCGAATAGCCTCATCGTCTACGCGCTGGTAGGCGGTAAAGACGTTAGGCAGACCGCCGCTGTCGGAACAGCCCTGCACGTTGTTCTGGCCGCGCAGCGGATTCAGCCCTGTGCCCGATTTGCCCACGTGGCCACACATCAGGGCCAGGTTGACCAGCGACAGGGTGTTGTCGGTGCCGTGGGTACTCTGGCTGATGCCCATGCCCCAGTAAATCGAAGCCCGTTCGGCCCCGGCATAAATACGGGCCGCTTCCCGAATCGATTCGGCCGGCACGCCGCTCACTTCTTCGGCCCACTCCGGCGTAAATTCCGCTAACGATTCCAGGTACTCCTGAAAGCCCTCGGTCCGACTCTGGATAAACTCCTCGTCGTACAGCCCTTCTTTGACAATGGTGTGGGCCATCGCCTGGAAAACGGCCACATCGGTGCCCGGATTTTGCTGCAGCCAGTGGCTGGCAAACTGGGTCATATCAATGCGGCGCGGATCGACCACAATCAATTTGGCCCCGTTTTTGCGCACGGCCCGCTTGAGGAAGTTGGCAATGACGGGATGGGTCTCGGTGGTGTTGGAGCCGGTGACAATGAACGCTTCCAGATTTTCCATTTCAGCAATGGAATTGGACATGGCGCTGGAGCCGATGGAAAGCTGGAGGCCGGTCACCGACCCGGCGTGGCAGAGGCGGGCGCAGTGATCGACGTTGTTGGTCCGGATCAAGGCCCGCATCACCTTTTGGAAGAGGTAGTTGTCTTCGTTGGTCGCTTTGGCGCTGGCGTAGCTGGCGATAGCATCACCACCATGCTGTTGGGCAATGCGGCTCAGTTCATCGGCCACGTAATCGAGGGCCTCATCCCAACTGGCCTCGCGCCAGACCGGCTTGGCGCTGCGCCCCTCATCCCGGTTGGCCCGGATGAGCGGCTGTTTGACCCGGCCCGGATGTTTGACATAATCAGTGCCGTAACGCCCCTTGACGCACAACATGCCGTAGTTGGGCGCGGCGTCGAAGGGGGCTTCGACCTTGTAGATGAAGCCGTCTTTGACACTTAAATCCATCTGGCAGCCCACCCCACAGTAAGGGCAGGTCGTGCGGACAGTTTTGTCAGGTTGTAACATGATTTACCTCCGGTTTGGGATCGGTAATCCGAAAGCTGCCCCTTGGGAAAATGCCTTTGGATTATGGATACCAAGATTACCCATTTTTCACACCAATATGTATCCATCCACGAATAGTAATCCGTTTATTTCCCCATCCGCTGTTGAATCGGTTTCAACAACGGATTAAGAAATAAGCGGATTTTTATCTGGTAGCCGCCGCTTTACATTTATATTCTTTGCCCTAAGTCATCTTTTGCCTTGTGTAAAGTTAACCAAACTACCGGTACACTATCAAAAATTCTCATAAAAAATGGCGGAGCAGACTATACATTCCTGCCCCAAAAAATATGACTCCCATTAAACACAACAGGGGCGTCATGAGTCGATTCTGCCACAACCAATACCTGTTGGGAAGAATTGAAAGCCACCGCTTACCAAATCCACCAATTGATATTGAAGCGAGCAGTTCAACATATTCATCAGCAGTTCTTGTCCAAGCAACTATTATGTTAGCAATGCTTATAATCACAAATGCCAAACCGGCAAATGCCAAGAAAAGTGAATCAGCTATAGGTTGCAGGACCCATCCACCACCTGGTGGGGTTATAGGCAACTCTGTCGAAGGGCGGACAGCAAGATCGTAAACTATAAAACCAAAGAATAAAACAAGATAAATTGCCCCTGTTGTATAAATGAGTTGCTTAAATGTTCTGTCACTCATGCTTCCAACTTGTTGACCTTTGACTTTATTCCTTCAGTCAAAATTACCCTTTGTCGTAGCTGTACATATCAATAATCATGGAGCGCATATAGCTGCCTTTGGATGAGGCTTCACGCAGCCCTTCGACCACATCGGCCGGAACGTCGTAATAGGTGTAACGTCCGGTGCTGTTGAACAACACCTCTAACGTCTCTTCATCAGGATCATAACGAAACGCGCTAATCATGCTCGAATCGGCATCTTCCCAGACTGGTTTTTGGCTCATAGATAAAACTCCGTTGCGTAAGTCCCCACAGGACAATTATGATTTCTTTAGAGGCTCGTTTGTATCAAGTCTTGGCAGGAGGTTGTTCTTCATGGTTAAACCATTCCCATTCTTCTTTATCCCAAGAAGAAGTCAGCAACACATTATCAAGCTGCTGGTCATCGCCGGATTCGACCATCTTTTTGAACTGTTCTTCCCAGCCTGCACGGGCAGTCTGAGTAGTTGACAGTTCTGTTTGCTCTTTTGGACCAGCGTCTATTTCCATGTTAAACATTATACCATCTCCTCGGCGACACTGCTTTTACCTGTACCCGGTAATCCGGCAAGAATAATCAACTTTATTTCTT
>JAWOIM010000259.1:0-8201 GCA_046484685.1 Chloroflexota bacterium
CTCCACACTCTCGGCGGGCACGGCCGCCACCCGGTCACCCACATAGCGCACCTTGTTGTCAAAACTCACCTGGTCGTAGGGGGGTGGGTTGGGGTAGCTCTGGCCGCCGGAGGCATATTTGATGCGGGCGATATTTTTGTAGTGGATGACGGCCTGGACACCATCCAGGGCCAGGGCTGCGCTGTCGTCGATGTCGCGGATACGGGCATGGGCGTGAGGGCTGGTGAGCAGCTTGGCGTGTAACATGCCGCGCATATCAAAATCGTCGACGAAGGCGGGATTGCCTTTGGCCAGCTTAACGGCATCCACTTTGGTTTCGGGTTTGCCCACAACGGCCGTTTCCGGCACGCCGCTGGTGAGGACGATATCGGTTTGGGGTTTGGTTTGGGTGGCGAGTGGCGAGTGGCGGGTGTCGGGTCTGCCTGGCCCCGCTAGTTGGTCATCGTCGTCGCTGTCGCCAGGGTCGCTGGGCGGGGTGTCGACAAAGTAACTGGCATCCACAATGTCGGGACCGTCGTAAGGAGGCACGTCTTCGCCGCGCAAATAGGCGGCGGCCCGCTGCACGGCCTCAACCGGCTTCAAATAGCCCGTCTCGCGGCACAACACGCCGGAGAGCGCGTCCCGTATTTCGGCCTCGGTGGGGGTCAGGTTGTGATCGAGCAGTGCTTTGGCCGCCAGGATCATGGCCGGGGTAGAGTAACCGGACTGAATGGCTCCGGTCTCGATAAAGGCCCGCTGGATGGGGTGCAGTTCGCCCACACGCGGGCTGAGGCCCTCGACCGTTTCGATCCGTTTACCTTCGACCTGGCCTACCAGGAGGGTGTCGCTGTTTTGTAAACGGCCGTCTATCAGCACCGCCCCCGCGCCTGTCACGCCATCATCACTGCCAAAGCGGACGCTGTAATAACCGGCCCGGCGCAGGGCACTGAGCAAGGTGTCGGTGGGATGGGCGGAGATTTGTTGGAAACGGCCGTTGATGTTTAGGGAAATAGTCATGGTTCTTGTCCTTCTCATAAGTGCAGGGAGACGTTCTGATTGTGTCTATTATATTCAGATAGCAGTTAGAAGTGAAGTGGTTAATCAAACAGCTTCGTAATATACCAGCGCCCCGACAGCAGACTGCCCACATCGCGGGCCAGTTCGCCGGCCGTCTGGTAGCGGTCAGCGGGATTTTTGGCCAGCGCCTTTTGCAGCAGATCATCCCAGGGGACGCGGGAGCGGGGCAGGTGGAGACGCACGCTGGGCACGGGATCGTTGAGGTGGGCCATGATGGTGGCAATAACCGTTTCGCGCACAAAGGGCAATTCCCCGGTTAGCATATAATAGAGGATAACCCCCAGGGCGTAGATGTCAGAACGGCCGTCTAGCTCCTTCCCCCCAATCATCTCCGGACTCATATACTCGACTGTGCCCATGATACTCTGATCGGCCGTTAAGCCGGTCGGGGCTTGAACCGCTTTGGCTATGCCAAAATCAGACAAAAACGCTTGCTCCTGGTCATCAAACAAAATATTGGCCGGTTTTATATCACGGTGAATAATCCCTTTGGTGTGGGCTACATCCAGGGCTGTGGCTACGCGCTCGATGATAGGCGCCGCAGCCGATAAATTCATGGGCCCTGCGCCTATCTGTTTTTCCAGAGTGCCGCCCGGCATATAGCGCATCACAATAAATGACTGCCCTTCCTCATAGCCAAAATCGTAGATGGGGACAGTGGCTGCCTGTTCCAGCGTAGCCACAATTTCCGCCTCGGTCTGAAAACGCTGCCGGAATTCTTCATCGGCCGAAAACTGCTGCGAGATGACCTTGATGGCTACCTGACGCTTAACATAGGGATCATGGGCCAGGTAGACAACCGCCATACCGCCGCGCCCCAATTCATCGATAATTTCATATCTGCCAAAGGTTTGGTCTACCATATTTTCTATTATACGCAGATACCGGCTATAGGCGAAAGGTAAGCGTTTAGTCCTTCCGGAGACCTGCGAGGTTTTTGTACATAATTTGCCACCATTTACTCTGGTGGAAACCTCGCAGGTCTGGACGGTTACAGCGAAAGAAAACAGGGTATGACGTTTCACCCCCACAATGATGACAATTGTCACCCCGGTTTTTGGACAAAGGCGGTTATTCTTCGCCCCAACAAATTTTTTATTCATGGGCAAGACACTGGCGGGTGACTTCTATACAGTTTTGAGCTTTAGGGTCAGTGCCTTGTACCACCATTCCAGAAGGAGAGAACAATGCAAACAGTACAACCTGTATCACGCCGTAATTTTTTGAAAGTGGCCGGTCTGGCCGGGGCGGGGCTGGGTCTGGCGGCCTGCCGCACCCCGGCGCAAGAGGTGGTTCCGGCGGTGGCCGCCACCGTCCATACCGACCAGGCCGCCGCTTCTGGTCCGACTAATGATGAGATGGACGAAGCCCATGCCCACGGTGTACAACACTTTGTAGACAATTTGGGCCAAAACCCGGCCTTTTGGGCAACGCCCCTGGCCTTTACCATGGACAATGGGGTCAAGGTCTTTGAATTGACCTGCCAACAAACCCAGTGGGAAGTTGAAGCCGGCCGCACGATTGATGCCTTTACCTACAACGGCATTGTGCCCGGCCCTGAAATTCGTGTCACACAGGGAGATCAGGTTAGAATTTTAGTCCACAACCAGATGGACCAGAGTACCGGCGTTCATTGGCACGGCCTGATTGTGCCCAACGAGATGGATGGTGTGCCTTTTCTGACGCAGCCGCCTATTAAACCCGGCGAGACGTTTGTCTATGAATTCGAGGCTAAAAATCCCGGATCCCATATGTATCATTCCCACCACAACGCCACACAGCAGGTGACACGGGGCATGTTGGGCGCATTTATTATTGAGCCAAAAGACAAATCTCAGGATCCCCCTTTTGATTCTGATTACACCATGATCTTGAATGATACCGGCATTGGCCTGACGATTAACGGCAAATCTTTCCCCTACACCGATGGCATTGTGGCTAAATTGGGGGAACGGATTCGCCTCCGCTACATGAATGAGGGGCTGCTGATTCACCCCATGCACCTGCACGGGCTGGAGCAGCTTGTTTTTGCCCGTGACGGTTGGAATTTGCCCTACCCCTATTTCTGCGACACGGTAAATGTCGCTCCCGGTGAGCGATACGATGTGATTGTGGAATGTCACACGCCTGGTGCCTGGGCTTTCCACTGCCATGTTTTGTCCCACGCCGAGTCGGCCCACGGTATGTTTGGCATGGTATCGGCCGTTGTCGTGCAATAATAAGTGTGCGTAGTTCGTAATGCGTCCTAGTTTTCGGTTACCAACGACGCATTACGAACTATTTCTTTGTCAGCCGGCAGAAAATAGCTATACTAAAGCTATGTCCCAATTACGAATTCTTCTGGTTGATGATCATGAAGTTGTGCGCTTAGGCTTAAAGAGCTTGCTGGAACGTCAGGCCCAGTTCCATGTTGTGGCGGAGGCGGCCAACGAAGCAGAGGCTGTAGAGCAAGCCCATGCCTACAAACCCGACATTGTGTTAATGGATATACGGCTGGCGGGCGGCAGCGGCATTGAAGCCTGTAGTAAAATAACCAAAGCGCTGCCCGACACCAAAGTGATTATGCTTACCTCTTATGCTGAAGATGAGATGCTTTTTGCTGCCATTCGAGCCGGGGCTGTTGGCTATGTTCTCAAGCAGGTGGGGGGAACAGAACTGATTCAAGCCATTGAATCAGCCGCCCGCGGTGAGGCCACCCTGGATCCCTCCTTAACCCAGCGCATCTTTAGTGAAGTGCGCCGCTCCATTCAACGTGAGGAAGCGTCTGCCTTTAATGAATTAACCAACCAGGAAATGCACGTTTTAGACGCTATTTCTGAAGGGAAAACCAACCGGGAAATTGCCGAAATCCTCTTTTTAAGTGAGGGCACGGTGCGTAACTACGTGAGCAGCATTCTCTCTAAATTGAACGTTTCTAACCGGGCCGAAGCGGCCGCTTACGCTATCCAACACCACCTAAAAGATAACCTCTAAATGTCTACAGACATCCCTCAATTGAGCAAACAAACTCCCCAATGGGTGGCTATCAACAAGGCCGTCATGGCCATTGTTTCTGAGCTGTCGCTAGATAAAGTTTTGAAGCAGATTGTGGATTCGGCCTGTGAGCTGGTCGGGGCACAGTATGGCGCTTTAGGTGTAGCCAATGTGGATGGGTATCTGGATCTATTTGTCCACAGTGGCATGACGGCCGAAACGGTCGCGGCCATCCCCCACTTACCACGCGGGTTTGGTTTGTTGGGGGCGATTATCAAAGAAAAGCGAAGTATTCGCCTGCCCCACATTGGCGACGATCCCCGTTCGTTTGGCTTTCCTGAGGGCCATCCCCCCATGAGCAGCTTTTTAGGGGTGCCCATTGTGTCTGGCAAAGAGACGCTGGGTAATCTTTACCTGACCAACAAGCGGGACGGCAAAAGTTTTACCCTTGACGATCAGGAGATGGTTGAGATGTTGGCCGCCCATGCGGCCGTGGCTATTGAGAATGCCCGTTTGTATGAACAGGTGGGGCGGCTGGCCATTTTGGAAGAGCGCACGCGCATTGGCATGGATTTGCATGATGGCATTATTCAGTCAATTTATGCCGTTGGGCTGACGCTGGAATCGGCCCGCCTGGCCATGCCCGAAACGGCCGAAGAGGCGGATATATTGCTGGGGCATGCGATTAATACCCTCAACAGCACCATTCGCGATATTCGCAACTATATTTTAGATTTGCGTCCCCATCGCTTTCGGGGAGACTTGAAAGAAGGGTTAGCCCGGCTGGCCCGTGAATTTCAGGCCAATACGATGGTCCAGGCCACCTTTGATGTACCGGATGAGGTGGTAGAGGCAATCCCGACACCGGTGGCGCGGGCGGCTTTTTTGACGGCCCAAGAGGCGATGGCCAATGTGGCCCGCCATGCCCAGGCCAGTGAAGTGATTCTGCGGCTGGAACAACAAAAAACGGCCGTTGTTCTCACCATCAGTGATAACGGCCGTGGCTTTGATTTAAAGGCGCAAGACCAGGCAACCGGGCATGGTCTGGCCAATATGCGAATGCGGGCTGAAGATTTACGCGGCCGTTTCTCAATCGACACCAACCCCGGCCAGGGCACCACCCTCACCATTCAGTTTCCTTACCGGTAATCCGTTATCGGTTATCCGTAATCCGTTATCCGTAAACCGAACACCGTTCACCGAACACCGATTACCGGTTACCGTTTACCGCTTCCCGTCCACCGTGCGTGGCCCCTTTTTGGCAATGTAATTTAAGAAGTCGGTGACGGTGATAATGCCCACCACCAGATCCCCATCCACCACCGGTAGGGCACCAAACTTGTAGGTGCTGAGCATTTCGGCGGCGCGATAGGCCGGCGTATCGGGGGTAACAGTGACGGGATCGGGGGTCATGGCATTTTCGGCCGTAGCCTTGTCTAACAACGCTTCATCCTGCCAACGGCCGTGCAGCACAATGGGGGAATTTAACACTGTGCGAATGTCGCGATCGGTAATAATGCCCACCAGCTTTCCTTGATCCAGCACCGGCAGTTGGCGGCAGCCGGCCGCTTTCATGACGGCAATAATCGTTCGCAGTGAACTGCCGGGAGTGATTGAGGTAGGAATGGAAGTCATCAAATCGCTTACAGTTAGCATAGCCAGTCCTCTAAAAGTTATGAATTAAGGTGTCCGTATTTAATTTTCGCCCCCTCCCCTCTTATTTAGTGTACTTGTTTCCAGCGGTATATGCTGGTGGAGAATGTCACCGGGGCTGCGTGACATTTGTTACTGGGGATTAACCCCTGCATCTTTTACACTTTTACACATAGCAATCTACCTGTCATGAAAACCCGTTGTCTGTCGTTTGTCGTCCGCTGTCCTTGGTCATTTTCATAGAGACCACACGCGCCGCGGCGCACCACCATAAATGAAAATGATGGACGACCGACGACGGATGACGGATAGCGCCCTTCCGTCTTCGGTCTTTCGTCCTCCGTCCTAATTTACGTAGGAGCCGGCATCAGGAAAAGTAATATGAAACCAATACGCGTAATGCTAATAGAAGAACATGCAGCCGTGCGCTTGGCGCTAGAAACGCGCCTGGGTTCATCCCCCCTTATTGAGAGCATTGATGCCTTTGCCGATTTGTCTGCTGCGTTAAACGCTCTGGGAAGTCTGCGCCCGGATATTATTTTGCTGGGTATGGACAGCGGTCGGGCACCCAGGCTGCGTCAAAAAATAGAAACGGTAGTTCGCCTGGCGGTAAAAGATTTGCCGATCATGGTTCTGGTTCCCTATGTGGATGACCTGGAGCGTGAATTTCTTTTACGTGTAGGAGCCAGCCGTTACTGTCTGAAAAACATCAATACGCCCCAGCTTTTAGAAGAAATTGAGCAGACTGTTCAACTGCCAAGAAGCACCACACCGCTCAATGTCTCACCTACCCGGCCTGTTATTTCCGGCATTACCTGAGCAGTGATCGCTAATCCGGCAACCGGCTACGGCGACGATTGAGAAGAGATGACGGTCATGTAGTTGGCTCGTTCAAAAGCAGCACTGTCGGCGAGGGTGTCACGGCTGACGCTGGCATGGAGTTCGGCCAGGGAGTTATACTCGTGCGTATCCAGCCAGTTTTCCAGATCGTCTAGCATGGTGCGAATCTGGCCGATGCCCTGTTTGTATAGAGCGGAGACGGTCATTACAGCATCAGCCCCGGCCATAATTCCTTTGAGCATATCTGTCCCTGAATGAATACCGCCTGTCACACATAAACTCATTTTGACCTGAGAACGTAAAATGCCAATCCAGCGCAGACGCAGGCGCAGTTCGGCCGGCGTGCTGAGTTCTAGGGTGGGTTCGGCCGTTTTTGTTTCCGGGTCGATTTCAGGCTGGTAAAAACGGTTGAACAGAACCAGACCATTGGCCCCGGCCGTTTCAAATTTTTGGGCCATATTGGTTAAGGCACTAAAATAAGGGCTGAGTTTAACAGCTACCGGAATAGAAATATTGGCCCGGATATCATGTACCAGCTTTAGATACATCTCTTCCAGTTCAGACCCGGTAATGTGGGGTTTGGTGGGCAGGTAATAGACGTTGAGTTCCAGGGCATGGGCCTGAGCAGCTTCAATCAGGCGTGCATATTGCACCCAACCGCCCCCATAGTAGCCGTTGAGGCTGGCAATAATGGGAACCGACACAGCTTGTCTGGCCTGGTAGAGGTAGGCCAGATAACCACTTGCGCCCCGATTGTACTCATCCATTTGGGGAATATTTTGCAGCGCAGCCGGTAAATCCTCTTCAGACTGGGGGGGGAACTGGCTCAGCCCCATGCTGTGCATCTGGATCTGTTCTTCAAAAAGTGAGGGTAAAACAATGGCCGCCGCCCCCGCCTCTTCCATCTTTTTTAGATTGTCCAGATTGCCTGACAGGGGAGATGCTCCCACGATAAGCGGATTTTTGAGCGGGAGCTTTAAATAAGTAGTTTGTAAATTTGCCATGTTGACCTCCGTCGGGGGCAATGAGCAGCAGGTAAGCCGGTTTGGAAGCTGAGGCTGTCTGCTGCTATAATGCCACGCTTTAGTAATCACGTTAATGGTTAGTCGTTAACCGTTACCCGTTAATTATGGGTGTTTATGAGTGATTTGCCAATAAGATCGGATGAAGGGGATGAGCCGGTAACGCTGCGCTGTCCTGTTTGTGATAGTGTGATAGGGGCTGATGACAGCCATTGTTTGATGTGTGGTGCGTTGTTGTCCGGGGCGGAATTGACGGCCGAACCAACCAACCTGGCC
This sequence comes from Chloroflexota bacterium, assembly GCA_046484685.1. Classification (GTDB taxonomy): domain Bacteria; phylum Chloroflexota; class Anaerolineae; order Promineifilales; family Promineifilaceae; genus SLGK01. The sequence continues at coordinate 7,821 of JAWOIM010000259.1, forward strand.
CCCCCACCAGCCAAACCGCAGCCCGAAGAGCCGGCAGTAGAAGCGGCCAAACCGCAGCCCGAAGAGCCGGCAGTTGAAACGGCTGCCAGCCTGCCGGACGCGGCCGCAGTGGAAGCACCGCTTATAACAACGGCCGTTTCTATCCCTATGGAATCAGCCCCGGTTATGCAATCCCCTGTACGAGAGCGGCAGTCATCGGCCACCTTTTGGTTAACGGCCGTTTTCACGGTCATCATTATTATCCTCTCAGCGCTGGTGCTGCGTTACCAAAGCCCCAACGTCAGCGTGGCCCTGGTCCCCAGCCCAACACCCATTCCCCCCACGGCCACCTATACCCCCACCATAACCCCGCTGCCTACAGAGACCAGCCCGCCAACGACG
>JAWOIM010000091.1:0-4472 GCA_046484685.1 Chloroflexota bacterium
GCGCGCCACCAGCGCGTCCCGATCCTCATTGCGCACAGTGAAACCCGCTGCTGCAGCATGCCCGCCGTGACGTACCAGCAAATCCGAGCAGGCATCCAGGGCGCGGGTGATATGAAATTCCTGGATCGACCGGCAGGACGCCACGGTTAGGTCCGCTCCCACATGCCTTAAAAACCTGTCAGGTCTTGAGAGGCTGTATAGTTACACCATATATACACAATCTGAACAGATAACGCGCAATGGGGTAGTCGCTGAATATAACGTGGAATCGTGGGGCACAGTCCTGTCAGGTTTGGCAAACTTGACCGGTCTTCCCCAAAATCTTCGTCCTTGCTTTTGTGGACAGAATCACAATAAGATTCTATCATAAATATAGGCTGTCACGGAGGTAAACATTCAATCCCTCTGGAGACCTGCGAGGTTTTTATACATAATTTGCGACAATTCACTCTAGTGGAAACCTCGCAGGTCTGGTTACGCATGGAGTTTTCGATCGGGCAGGAATCTATGAAAGTGACGGCTATTTTTAATCAACTCCTATTTTCATAGGAATTTAACAGGAGCACGGCCAGCCTGAGAGATGAAAATTCAGCGTCTACCCCTGATTAAATCAGGGGCCGTGATCCATCATCATTTGTACAGGAGATAAATAATGAGTCGTAATGCAAAAATTATTCTTGGTATTGTGGGTGGGCTGGTGGCCTGCTGTTGTATTTTGGTGCTGGCATTTACCGTGCTGCTGCCCCGCTTTGGCGCACAATTCATGGGCGACATGGTCGCCACAGACGAGAACGTGGGGGAAGTGGCTCGCTCCATGGTTGATTATAACCTGCCGGCCGGTATGCAGGAAGAGATGGCCATGAATTTTTTCGGGATCAAAACGGCCGTTTTCAGCGGCAGCAGCGAAGAAAGCATGGTCATGCTGATGCAGTTCCCCAGCGCCCTGGCCGGTAATGAAGAGGAAATGCGCCGCCAGATGGAAGACTCATTTGGGCAGCAGTTCAGCGCCGACGGCCATCAGTTCCAGGTCATTGGCTCAGAAGAGGTCACCATCAATGGCCAACCGGCCGTCCTAACCACCAGCGAATCGACCGGTGGCACTGTCACGATGCGCCAGGTTGTGGGCAGCTTTAGCAGCAAAGATGGCGGTCCGGCCATGATCATGGCTATGGCCCCGGTGAACCAATGGCAGCAAGATGGGTTGGATCGTTTTCTGGAATCCATACAACGAGGTGGTGACGGCCGATGAAAATAGGGGTCGTCTTTCCCCAAACAGAATTCGGCAGCGACCCGGCGGCTATCAAAGCGTATGCCCAAACGGCCGAAGCGCTGGGCTACAGCCACATTCTGGCCTATGAGCATGTGCTGGGAGCCAATCCCGACCGGCCCGGCGGCTGGCAAGGTCCGTACACCCACGAGCATCCCTTTCATGATCCGTTTGTGCTGTTTAGCTACATGGCCGCCGTGACAGAGCAGATTGAATTTATTACCGGGATCCTGATCTTACCGCAGCGGGAAACGGCCGTTGTAGCCAAACAGGTGGCCACGCTCGATCTGTTGAGCAGCGGCCGTTTTCGCCTGGGCATTGGTGTCGGCTGGAACAAAGTGGAGTATGTGGCCCTCAACCAGGATTTCCACAGCCGCGGCCGGCGGCTGGATGAACAGCTAGAGGTACTGCAACAATTATGGCAGCAGCCGCTGGTCGACTATCACGGCAACTGGCACACCATCCCCGACGCCGGGCTGAATCCGCGCCCGCAGCGCCCCATTCCCCTTTGGTTTGGCGGCCATGCCGATGTGGTTTTGCAGCGCGTGGCCCGACTGGGAGCCGGCTGGCTGCCCAACTTCCGTCAGGCCGACGCCGCCCACCGCTCGCTGGCTAAACTAGACCAGTATCTGGCTGAAAACGGCCGTGCGCGCAGTGATATTGGCCTCGAACCCCGTCTGCATTACGGACAGGCCAACGCCGACGAGTGGCAAACAACCCTCGACGGCTGGCGCAAGGCCGGGGCCACCCACATCACCCTCAACACCATGTCCTGCGGCTTCGACACGCCGGAGAAACATGTTGAGGCAATTCGATATTTTATGGAAACAATGCGTGAAGCGTGATGCGTGAAACGTGATGGCTTTTCACGCATCACGCTTCACGGTTCACGCCCAACCCTGAAAAGGAGCTTGAACAATGCGTACCCCCTTTATTGCCGGCAATTGGAAAATGCACTTTACGGTGGCCGAAGCGGCTGCTTTTATCGGCCAGATTCGTTATCAACTAAACGATATTCCCGGAGTGGATGTGGCCGTTTGTCCTCCCTTTCTGGCGCTGCCCATCGTGAGCGAAGCCGTGTCGGGCACCAAAATCGGCGTCGGTGCCCAAACGATGCACGATGAAGAAAGCGGGGCCTACACCGGCGAAATCGCCCCCGGTATGCTGGTCCCCTTCTGCCAATACGTCATCCTGGGTCACTCCGAACGGCGGGCCTACTTTGGCGAAACAGATGACGGCGTCAATCGGAAAATCAAGGTGGCCCTGCGCCACAGCCTGATCCCCATCGTCTGCGTGGGTGAAAGCCTGGAGCAAAATGAAGCCGGTGAAACAAAATCGTTTGTCAGCGGCCAGGTCAAAGCCGCTTTTGCCGGGATTGCTGCCGAGCAGGCGGTGCAATGCGTTATCGCCTATGAACCCATTTGGGCCATTGGCACGGGGAAAACGGCCAGCGCCCAGCAGGCGGGCGAAATTATCGGCACGGCCGTTCGCGCTACCTTAGCCGACCTGTATAGTGAAGAAACGGCCGCGGCCATTCGCATCCAATACGGCGGCAGTGTCAAACCGGGCAATATCGCCGAACTGATGGCCCAACCCGACATCGATGGTGCCCTTGTCGGCGGCGCCAGCCTCAAACCAGACTTTGTGGACCTGGTGCAAAACGCCGCCTAAGAAAATATTGCGTATTGCGTATTACGTAGCAGGTTGTCTACGCAATACGCAATACGTACTACGCCCCCCATGCCATTTGTCTGGGTTATCCTCGCCTTTATCATCCTGCTGCTACTTCAGCGCTGGATCCATACCCATCTGCACGGGCTGAGCCTGCTGCTGACCGGCAAGCCGGAGCGGGCCGTTTACCTGTACGCCCTGGTGCTGTTTCCCGGTGTGCTGCTGCATGAACTCAGCCATTGGTTAGTAGCCACCCTGTTGGGCATACGCACGGGCAAATTTTCACTGCTGCCGCAGCGGCAGAAGGATGGCTCCATTACGCTGGGGTATGTGGAGTATTACAAAGGAACTTCGCTGGGACCAATTCGGGAGAGCCTGGTAGGGGGCGCACCGCTGCTCACGGGAACGGCCGTTATTCTCCTCATCAGTTACGCCGTTCTGGACGTTACCCGGCTGGCCCAGGCCATTCAAACCGGCCATATCGACAACCTCTATCTGGCCCTGGATGAGCTGTTGGCCACCCCCTATTTCTTCCTGTGGCTCTACCTGCTGTTTGCCATTGGCAACGCCATGATGCCCAGCCCGTCCGACCGGCGCGCCTGGCCCGCCTTTCTGGGTATCAGCGCCGTGCTGATAATGGCGCTCTACCTGCTCGGCTTTACCGAGGTGCTGCTCGACGGCCTGACCGGTCCCCTGACCATTGCTTTTAGTTACCTGGGCATCGCCTTTACCATCACCATTGTCGTAGATTTCATCTTCATGGCCCTCATCGCCCTTCTGGAAAAAACAATCGGCCGGCTGCGTGGCGTGTCTGTGGTATATAATGGGGCAATTCCTAAAAAGCAGTAGCCGCCCTGTTTAACTTTGCCAAACCATGTATAATGACTATGGAAGTAAGGGTCTTCAGAATTTTAGAGCTTGCCAAAATAGGGTTGAGTATTGCGTATTTCGTATTGCGTAGCCAGAGAGAATTACGGAATACGCAATACGGAATACGACTAAACCCCGTGAATTACCAAAGAGCCTGAATTGATAGCCATATACCACACACACCAACCATGAGCAATTTCAGCAACGAGTCACCTGACCAGACAGCAGCGGCCGTTTCTCATCGCCCCTCCCTCCTTCACACCTTGCGCCAGTTCCTCTGGCCCGACGACGACGGCCAGGGATTGGGCACATTTCCCGGCGTCTATCGCCCCACCATTTTGACCATTCTGGGCGTCATGATGTACCTGCGTGAAGGCTGGGTAGTGGGCAACGCCGGACTGCTGGGAGCAATTTTGGTCATCCTGCTCACCTTCACCATTACGGGCACGGCCGCCCTCTCCCTCTCCTCCATTACCACCAACATCCGCGTTGGGGCCGGGGGTGTCTTCTCCATTATCAGCCAATCGCTGGGACTGGAGCCGGGCGGCAGTATCGGCGTGCCCCTTTACCTGGGGCAGGCCCTCTCATCCGCCCTCTATGTCTACGGCTTTAGCGAAGCCTGGCTTTACATTTTTCCCCACCACAACCAGATGCTGGTGGCCTA
>JAWOIM010000306.1:0-4728 GCA_046484685.1 Chloroflexota bacterium
CAGGAAGACGACGGTCGGCGCGGGCAGCTTATTCAGGTGGTCATTTGGGCAGTGGCGGCTATTGGTGCCGGCCTTTTTAACCTGGTGACTTACACATCAGGGCCACGTTGGGCGTTGTGGGGTTTCTGGCTCTACATCTGCCTGGCCCTGGCCATGCTGCTGCTGGAATCGTTAGAACTTTGGCGAAGCCGTCAGCCTGTCTATTACATTGATCCATGAAAATTTGTAGGGCAAACATCTTTGTTTGTGTGGCCAAGCAGGATGCTTGAGCTACAGCTTTGCGGGAGTTTATCATGTCCTGGTTAAATAAAGAGAACTATATCTGGTACATCACCATCTTTTTACTACTTTTGGCCGGCCTCAACTATGCCTTGACCGCTTGGACCTATCACACGGGCGTATCGCTGACGGGTGAAACTTTCTACTGGCCTTTTTTGCTGCCCCGCTTTTTGAACTTTCCCTTACCCAGCTACTACCAGGCCCCGCTGTTGCTTCTGCTCATTGGTTTCTACATTCGCTGGCGTCAGCGGCAGAATATTTTAGGGGCGGGCTTTGTGCTGGTGGCTGTTGTGGTCCTCTTTTTCATGTTCCAATCGTTGGCAACCGCCGATTTTGAGGAGTCACACCCAATACGGTCTAACAACGGGAAGGAAATCGGCTGTAAAACGGCCGATCCGCCCACCACTTACAGGTGAAAAACATGAAGCAGATGAATCGTTCTTTCGTTCGGCAGCCAGACTGCTGTTCATACCAGTGGCTCCGGCCTCTGGTGACCACTCTCCTTTATTTTCTGCCTATACTCCTTCTGATGGGCTGCTTCCCTTTTATGTTTGAACGCCCGGCCCAGGTCCATCAGGTTGCCCTGGGCGACCTCAACGGCAACGGCCATCTGGACGCCTATTTGAACATCGGCTCCGGCGGCGGCGAGCCGTACGTTCGGCCCGACTACCTGTTATTCAACGATGGCCACGGCCGTTTTGACCGCAGCCAAGAGTTTGAGGGAATATGGCCCGGTTTGGGCGTCATGATGGCCGATTTCAGCGGTAACGGCCTGGCCGATATTCTGCTGGAATTTGGTGGCAGCGGCATTGTTTATTATATCAATCAGGGAGATGGTGGCTTTCGGCAGGACGATCTTGCCCCATCAGCGCCGGTTGGCGTCATGCGGCTGCACCCGGTAGCCGGCGACCTGAACGGCGATGGCCATCTGGACCTCTTTGCCGCCGGCTGCTGTGGTCGCGAAGCCAACTCAAGCGTGCCCCCCCTTGACGACCATCTGCTGCCCTACAGCCAGGTCTGGCTCAATCAGGGGGACGGCCGTCTTGTCATCACCGACCAGTTTATGGGCACGGCAGGCAGCAACGCAGCCGCCCTGGCCGACCTAAACGGCAATGGCCATCTGGACGCCTTCCTGGCCAATGGTCGCACGATGGACATGGACACCAATTACCGGACCGATACGCCCAACACGGTCTGGTTCAACGACGGCGATGGCCAGTTCGAGGACAGCGGCCAGCAGTTGGGTCAGGCCGAGAGCACGGCCGTGGCCCTGGGCGATCTGAACGGGAACGGCTTTGTTGATGCGGTTGTAGGTAATCGGGGAGCCGACGAGGTCTGGTTCAATGACGGCCAGGGGGTTTTCAACGACAGTGGCCAACGCCTGGGCAGCGGTCACACACGCTCCGTTTATCTGGCCGACTTGAACGGCAACGGCCGTTTGGATCTAATCGTCGCCGGTGAAGCAGCGGTTCAGGTCTGGTTCAGCGACGGCACGGGCCGGTTTACAGCAGGCCAGCAAATTAGCCATCACCGTTACGAAGCCATTGCCGTCGGTGACCTGACCGGCGACGGCCACCTTGATATTTTCGTGGCCGGGGTCACAGCGTATCAGGTGTGGCGCGGGGAAGGAAACGGCCGTTTTACGGCCGATCCCCGCCTCAATTTCCGCTAACGCTGTGGGAAACATTATCAGCGGCGGCCAACAGGAGGTCCATCCATGAACAAATCACACTGTTATTACCGGTTTCCGGGCAACGGCCGTTTAGTGGCCGGTCTGACTTGCTTCTCATCACTGCTGCTGGTGCTGCTGGTTTCGGCTTGCGCACCGGCTACCGATCCGCCGGCACCGGAATTGCCGGCCATGCCTATCACAGAACTATCACTGGCTGCGCCGCCCACCGAAACGGATGACGGCCTGCGCCTGGCCCCGCCCACGCCCAGTTGGGATGGCTATGGTGAAGCGGTCGCTGTCCACAATGACGTCCTGGTAATCGGCGCTTCCGAGTGGAATCCTTGTGGCCCTGGCTCGGCCTACGTCTACCGCTTTGCCGATGGGGAGTGGCAGGCAGAAGCACACCTGATGGCCGGCGACCGGGATGCCTTTGGCCAGCAGGCGCTGCAATTTCAAAGCCAGCGCTTTGGTAGTTCGGTAGCGGTGGCCGGAGACCTTATCGCCGTCGGCGCACCGGGCAACACCTATCCGGCAGCCGGAGATTATGTCGGTGCGGTCTACCTCTTTGAATATGACGGGCAGACCTGGCTGGAAACGGCCAAAGTAACGCCCGACCCGCCAGACATCGACAGGCTGCCGCCGCCACCGGGTGGCCCCGCCATCTGCAGCCGCACCCAGCGCCACTCCTTTGGTGCCCGAGTTGCGCTGGACGGGGAGACACTGGCCGTTGCTGTTCATCCCGGTGGTGATTCCGGTTCAAATCTGGTCTATATCTACCAGCGGGAGGCAGCCGAGTGGCAAGTACAGGCCCGCCTACCGGTTCCCGACTTGCCGGAGAGAGACCTGCACCTGGTCTCTATGTCCCTTTTCGGAGACACCCTGGCGCTGAGCGCGTTCTACGCGCGGCCCGAACCCCAAGAGAATCCGTTCTCGCTCCTATCGGGCAGTGTAACCGTCTACGTTTTTGAGCGAGCCGGCGCTGGCTGGGAAGAACGTTACCGCTTTGTCCCTGACGCTGGCGAAGTGGACTATCTCTTTCTCAATGAAGTTAACATTGGCGCATCGGTGGCCCTGAGCGGCGCAGACGGGCGGGCGGAACTGCTGGCAGTGGGCCTGCCCGGATTTCCGGATTGGAGCGAAACGCGAGACCACATGATGGCGTTCGGCCCAATTTCGGATCCGGACCGGCCGGGTATGCCGGTATCCAACCGCCAGGCCGGCTCTGTTTTCTTGTTTGAACGAAGCGAAGAGGGTCACTGGCAGCCACAGGTGACGCTGGTGGGCGCAGGCTGGCAAAACCCGCCAGGGCCGGGCACATTATTCGCCGAACCGCCACCAACCCCGGCTGAGGAAACGGAAAGTTCTGGTGCAGATGGCTTTTCGGCCGCTGCCGGTTTCCCTGAATCGATAGTCTTTCCCGGCCATATCTTGTCAGCAGAACCGGAAATCAGCTTCTTTGGGGCCACGGTAGACCTGGACGGGGATCGCCTGGCGGTCACGGCCGGCTTTGCCAATGCCACCTATCTCTTTGAACGCGGCGAAGAAGCGTGGGTCTACCGCTCGAAATTCACTCCCCGGCGGGAGGACGGCGGTATGTGGGAAGATTTTGCCCAGGTGGTGGCCATCAACGGTAACACACTGCTCTTAGGCACGCCGGGTGAGTTCGGCAACTCGGCCCATGTATTCAGCCTGGGAGGAATAACCCATGAACGTTAGCAACAGACGGTCGAGAGTGGTGGCGGGTCTGGTCCTGCTCACCCTTTGCCTGCTGCTGTCGCTCCTGGCCGGCTGGGTGCAGGCCAACGTCTTTACCTTTGAGCGGCCGCCGCGGGTGCATGAAATCGGCCTGGCCGATCTGACCGGCAACGGCTACCTGGATGCCTATCTGGCCATTGGCCACGGCAGCGGCGAACCCTATATTCATCCCGACTACGTGCTGTTTAATGAGGGAGACGGCCGTTTTGTTGACAGCGGCCAAGACCTGGCAAATTGGAACAGCTTCTCCGTCAGGCTGGCTGACGTTAATGGCGATGGCCACAAAGATGCCGTTGTTGGCCATAGTGGTGCCGTCTTAATCCAGTTGAACAACGGTCATGGTTTTTTTGACGGAGATGGCTTCACCACGGCCGGCGTCAGTCCGGGCACGTTCAGGCTGGCTGTAGACCTGGCCGATCTAAACGGTAATGGCAGCCCTGACATTTTCGGGGCCGCTTGCTGCGGTGGTGGTACAGGCCAGCCTCCACGACGACCATACTTTTCTGAAGACCGGGTCTGGCGCAATAATGGCAGCGGTCGCTTCATTCTGCACGGGACGTCTCTGGCCGCAACCGGAAGTAATGGCGTCGCCCTGGGCGACTTAAACGGCAGCGGTTTTGCCGACGCTTTCATTGCCGGCGGTCAGTCAACCAACGATGACCGCAGCACAACCAGCAAGACGCCCAATACAATCTGGTTTAACGACGGAGACGGCCGTTTTAGCGACAGCGGCCAGCAGTTGGGGCAGAGAGAAAGCATGGCTGTGGCGCTGGGCGATCTGAACGGTAACGGCTTTTTAGATGCAGTCGTGGGCAATCGGGGGGCGGATGAAATCTGGTTCAACGATGGTACGGGTCTCTTTAGCGACAGCGGCCAGCGGCTGGGGCGCGGCCTGACTCAGGCGGTATTCCTGGCGGATCTGAACGGTAACGGCCGTCTCGATCTGATAACAGCCGGTGAACGTAATGCCCGCGTCTGGCTCAACGACGGCACAGGCCGCTTCAGCGCCGGGCAGCAGATTG
>JAWOIM010000346.1:0-7234 GCA_046484685.1 Chloroflexota bacterium
GGACAACGGACGATAGACGATGAATTTTCATTCATTCCTTCGACGTTGTTCAGGACAGGCTCTTCGGCGCTACTCAGAGCCTGCACTGAACACAGTGAAGTGGCAAGCTATGGTGTGCCGCGCTCATGTTGTCTCCTATGGTATCCGTTCAGTTGGTCTCAAAATAGAACGCGGATAAATGCGGATGCGGCGGATAAACGCGGATTTTTATTTGTTTTATCCGCGAAAATCGGCCCGCGACTCAGCGCAATCTGCTCGTCTTAGCCAATCCGCGTTCTATTGTAATATCTCACAAACAGGATAGACGAAAACCATCGTCAAGGGTGGTGGGAAATGTCACAATTGGCCCGTGTCATTATTCCCTTATTTACTAAAAACTCATTACTGCTCACTGATTACTGATTACTGATTACTGTTTACTGAACACCGTACGCGAAGCGGTCGCTCAGCGACATTACCGGTCACTACTTCTGCCACCAGGGCAGCCGTTTTTCCAGAAAGGCACTCATGCCCTCTTTGCCTTCGTCGCCGGCGCGGCGTTGGGCAATCAACTCGGCGGTGTAGGTGCGAACGGCCGTTTTCTCCTGATAGGCCACACTCCGAATCAATGCTTTGGCCGCAGCCTGCGCCCCCGGCGCCGCCTGAAGAAGCTGTTCGACGCGCTCGGCTACTTTGGCGTCCAGGGCCGCCTCGTCGGCTGCAACATGGTGGACCAGGCCCATACGCTGTGCCTCGGCAGCCTTAAAGCGTTCGCCGGTGAGGAAATATTGACGACCGTTACCCGGCCCGATTTTGGCCAGCACAAAAGGAGAGATGACGGCCGGCACAATGCCCAGACGGACTTCACTAAAGCCGAAGGTGGCCCGCTCCACAGCGACCACAATGTCACAGCAGCTTACCAGCCCCGTGCCCCCGCCAATGGCTGCCCCGTTGACCCGCCCTACCACCGGTTTGGGACACTCGTCGACGGCCCGCATCAGGTCAAAAATTGCCTGCCCGTCGGCCACGTTTTGCTCAAAGGTATAATCGGCCGCGGCGCGCATAAAGGCCAAATCGGCCCCGGCACAAAAGGAACGGCCGTTGCCTGTCAGCACAATCACGCGCACATCATCACGAGCGGCGGCAGCGGCAAACAGCTCATGCAGTGCTGCCATCATATCCGGTGTAAACGCATTATGACTTTCCGGCCGGTTGAGGGCCAGCGTCACCACGCCCCCCTCTTGCCGCCATTCGACTACGTTACTCATCTGCTACCCTCCTGAAAGAATTAATATTTTACAAGCCAAATTCTTGTACAGTGAGCAAGAATATTGTCAAAGATGACGCAGATTACGCAGATAAAAAATTTATAAATCTGCGTAATCTGTGTAATCTTTGATGAACCTTTTTGGTTCTGGCTTGTCCAGGTTAGGAATTACGAAATAAGAAACGCCCTACTTGTACATGACATACGAGCAGGGCGTCAAAATCTCTACGCAATACGCACTACGCACTACGTCAATCGGTTGTTTCCAGCGGGGACTCTTCGTAAACGGCCGTGCTGTCTCGCACTTCTTCACTGCTCATTTCCCCATTGCCCGACTCATTCATCAACCTTTCAAACATATCCCGGTCCAACGTTTCCACTTCGATCAGCTTTTGGGCCAGCCGCACCAACTTTTGTCGATTTTCACGCACAAGGGTAAGTGCCCGCTTATAATTTTCTTCCAGCAGCCGGCGTACCTCTTCATCAATGGCGCGGGCTGCTTCTTCGCTGTAATCACGGCCACCCAAGCCATATCCCATTTCACGGCCCAGGAACGGGTTGTTCGAGTCATCGCCATAGGTGGGCAGCCCCAACACATCAGACATACCATACTCACGCACCATTGCTTTGGCCAGGCGCGTTGACTGGCGCAAATCATTGGAGGCCCCTGTGGTAACACGGCCAAAGAAAATCTCCTCGGCTGCCCGACCACCCAGAGCCATGGTAATCTGGTCTTCAAAATATTCGCGGCTGTGGACAAAACGATCTTCAGGCAGCGGCATCACATAGCCCCCGGCCCGGCCACGAGGCACAATGGTAATCTTTTGCACCGGATCGGTATTAGCCAGATTAAAACTGACTACGGCATGACCGGCCTCATGGTAGGCTATCGTTTCCTTGTCTTCCTCGCTCATAACCCGGCTTTTGCGTTCCGGCCCCATCACAATACGGTCAAAGGCATCCTGAAACTCCAGCAGGCCAATGGTGCGCTTGTTGCGCCGGGCGGCAAAAATAGCTGCTTCGTTGAGCAAATTTTCCAGGTCGGCTCCGGAAAATCCGGCCGTGAGGCGGGCCAGATCGTCAAAAGAAACCTCTTTGGCTACCGGCTTGCCCCGGGCATGGACCTTCAAAATAGCCTGGCGCCCCTTCACATCGGGTAGATCGACAAACACCTTACGGTCAAAACGGCCGGGACGCATCAGCGCCGGGTCCAAAATATCGGCCCGGTTGGTAGCGGCCATTACAATGACGTTTGTTTCGTTATCAAAGCCATCCATCTCTACCAAAATCTGGTTGAGGGTTTGTTCTCGTTCGTCGTGACCACCGCCCATACCGGCGCCCCGCTGCCGGCCGACGGCGTCAATTTCGTCAACAAAGACAATCGAAGGGGCACTTTGTTTGGCCTTATCGAACAAATCACGCACCCGGCTGGCGCCAACACCGACAAACATTTCGACGAATTCGGAGCCAGAAATATGGAAGAAAGGAACGCCGGCTTCCCCGGCCACGGCACGAGCCAGCAAGGTTTTACCGGTACCGGGCGGGCCAACCATCAGCACACCTTTGGGGATACGCGCTCCCACCTGGACAAACTTCTCCGGTTCACGTAAAAATTGCACTACTTCAGACAATTCCATCTTGGCTTCATCGACGCCGGCCACATCTTCAAAGGTAACGGTAGGCCGATCGGCGTCGTTGAGGTTTTTAGCCCGGCTGCGCCCGAAGCCAAAGATGCTGTTACCCCCACCCCCCTGCATCTGTCTGAAGCCGCGCGTAAAAATCCAGATGAGCAGCAAAATAGGGCCAACTATAATCACGGCGCTGAACAGGTTGTTCCAGGCGGTCTGGTCGCGTACAACGACTTCAACACCACCGTCCTGAAGGACGTCTTGGGTAATGCCGTAGAAGGTAAATGCCTCTTGCAGGCTGCCGCGTGAATCAACCGTTGTAGCCACCTCATTACCATTGTTGAGCGTGAGCGTCAGGCGGCTGCCGGCCAGGGTGGCCGTTTGCACCTGTCCATTGCGAATGCGGGACATAGCATCAGGCAGACCAATTTGTTCTGGGCTGTTGAAACGGCCGCTCAGAAAAAACTGGAGACCCAAAATCAGGGCAAAAATACCAAGAATCCAAACCCAGGTTGGAATAGGGGGACGTGTTTCATTGGGTTGCTCGTCCATAGGTGTCATTAACTCCTGTATGCCATCAACTGAACAATCATATGGTATTCAGGTGGCAAGTATTGGGCGATTAGCCCAAGGTGTTTAGCCATTGTACGCTTAAAAGGGAGTAGTTTCAACCTAGATTTAGACTCCCACAGGCTCTCTATTCAGGTTTTACCATTAAGCGGCAAACAATCCAACAATTCTTATACAATTCCTATTGCCAATTCCTCTTACAGAAGCCACGGCCGTTCTCCAAATGGGACTCTGGTGAGTCTCGCTTGAAAGTCAGGCGGTAGTCGAGTAATATCAACGGCAAACAATTTGCGCCCTTTACAGATAATTTGCAAAAATGGAAGGATGATTGATCATGGAAAAAGTTGAAAAAACGGATGCGGAATGGAAAGCTCAGCTAACAGACGAACAATACAACGTTGCCCGTAAGAAAGGAACAGAACGCGCCTTTACCGGCGAATATTGGGACAACAAGGAAGAAGGCATTTATACCTGTGTCTGCTGCGGGCTGCCTTTATTTAGCTCAGAAACAAAGTATGAGTCGGGCACGGGCTGGCCCAGCTTTTGGTCACCGCTGGAAGAAGCGCATGTACGTGAGGAGAGTGACCGGAGCTGGCTTATGCGGCGTACAGAGGTGGTCTGTGCCCGCTGTGATGCCCATTTGGGCCATCTTTTTCCCGATGGGCCAGAGCCGACAGGTCAGCGCTACTGTCTGAATTCGGCCGCGCTTAAGTTTGTAGAAGAACTGGATTAAAGCAGGGGCGGGTTTCAAAACAGGGCGATAAAAGCGGCCGTTTCTACATCCCCTAAATATTGGCTCAGTTCAATCTGGGTCAAGACATCGACCAGCCCGTTGCGGTCATAGCGCAGGCCAGTCAGGCGGGCTTCCAGCTCAGCAATAGGTTGCCGGCCGCTGAAGCTGCCGTAGATTTTACAGCTTTGGATATAGCCGTTTTCCACCTGCAAACGCACGTCCACCTTGCCACCCGGCAGATCTTTCTGGTGGCGTATGTTGAAATGGGGAGAACGGCCGTAATTCCAGGCCCAGGTCCGGTAGCGCTCAGCGGCCAGTTTTTCTACCTCGGTCCAATCAGCGGCATTCAGTTCATATTCAACCACTGATCCGCCGGTAAAAATACCCGCCAGCAGCCGTTGGCGAAAAGCGTGAATGTCCATCTCTTCGGCCAGCAGTTCCCGAATATTGGTTACAAAATTACGTACCGACTGCACCGCCCGCGACTCGATGGCCACCTGGCGCGGATTGAGGGCTTTGAGCATGGTGGGGATATCGGTGTCGAAAAGGATCGTGCCGTGGCTGAACATGCGCTGTTGGGCCACGTATTGGGCATTGCCTGAAATCTTTTTGCCCTCGGCGAAGATGTCGCTTTTACCGCGCAGTTCGGCCGCCACGCCCAACTGGCGCAGGACGGCCACCACCGGCTCTATAAATTTGGCGAAGTTATGTAAATCTTCGCGGCCCGGCGTGATGAAGCTAAAATTAAGGTTGCCCAGATCGTGAAAAACGGCCCCGCCCCCCGACAACCGGCGCACCACGTGAATCCCCTTTTCCTTAATAAAGTCGGGGTCAATTTCTTCGAGGGTGTTCTGATTACGGCCGATAATCACCGCCGGCTCGTTGATATAAAAAAGGAGCAGCGCTTGCTCAGTCTCTGCCTGGCGCAGCAGATACTCTTCCAGGGCCAGATTGAGATAGGGATCGGTTTGGGTGTTGTTTACAAATAGCATGGTAGTTTTGAATTACGAATTATGAATTACGAATTACGAAAACGTTGCTCAGGGGCAACTGATTACTGCCTCAGGCCAGGGGAAAAACGGCTGTTATTACCCAACCAAAAAAAAGCGCATTGCCTAAAGCATAGGCCCAGGGCCGATCAATGGCCCCGCCCATGACGCTCATCAGCCCCAGGACGATGGGGATGGCGGGCAGCAGCAGCATGATAAAGCCGACAGCCGGCGTCAGGGCTATAGTAGCGATTAGCCCCATGATAATCAAACTGCTCTGGCCAAACCACCAGTAAAAGCGGGGCCAGGGAGATGCCCCCTGCTGCGCCAGGCCCGCGGCCAGATTCCAGGGCAGGCAGGCGATAGCCAGCAGCGGCCAGCGCAGCAGCCGCTCGGGAGTCAACCACCAGGGCAGCCAGGTAAATTGGGCCAGGGACCCAAAAGCCAGCCAAAGCAGAGCAAACAGGAGCAAGCCCCAGAGCAGGTCGCGGCCACCGGGCCAACTGGGGCGAAAACCGGCCGCCAGCCATACCAGGCCAAATAACCAGAACCAGAGGCCCAACGCCCCACCGACGAGCAGCCCACCCATTGTACTCAAGTCCATCATCCTACCCAACAAAGCCAGCAGCAGCGCAGCTAAAAAGGGAGCCAGCAGCAGACCCAGCCCGTACCACAAGCCGCGCAGTTGGCCGGGTTGAGCGGGCATGGAGTTGGCCAGCAGGGGAGAAACGGCCGTTACCAGCAGCAGCCAGTCCAACAAATGCAGCCCATACCAGACCATGCGCCGGTCGGTAAACGGCCGTCTGGTTTCATGGTCAACTGTCTCATTGAACCAATCTAGCGCGGCCGCATGGCTCAACGGGTTAAACAAAATAGTGATATGCTCTGCGCGGGGAATGAGCAGAAAAGAGCGGGCATGGCCGCCGGCCATATCGTCATTTTCACCGCCGGCACGAGCCAGCAAATCGCGGGCGTTGTCGGCAAAACGAGATTCCAGTTCCCCGGCCTGGAGCAGCAAATTGGGCGGCTGCTCCGGCGATATATCGGCCCCGGTGGGCGAAACAGCCACAACGGCCCGATACAATTCCGGCTGCTCAACAGCGGCCGTCATTACCGCACCGGAACCCATCGAATGACCCAGCAGAGCAATCCGACCGGCGTCTACTTCCGGCTGGGCGACCAGCGTTTCATAGGCTGTGGCAATATTGTGCAGCAAAGCCTCCCCTTCCCGGTCTAGCGGTCGCGGGTTAGCGCCATGCCCATCAAAGTCCCATAGGATAACGCCATAGCCGGCCTGGGCCAGCACAGTGCCATAGCCCAGCATTAACTGCTGCGACCCGGCAAAGCCGTGGGCAATCAAAACGCCGGGAACGGCCGTTGCCTCCTCCGGGACCATATAGCGCAGCGGCACACCTTCCACCTGAAAGGTACGGATGATCAGTCCCCGTTCACCGGCCCGCACCTGGAGCCAGGCCACCAGGATAAGCAGCAGGGCCAGGCCCAAGAGTAGGCCACGTTGTCGGTCAAGTTGTTGTCGTTGGATCATATAAAAATTTGTCCCTTTCCAGGACTTTAATACCAATTTTGAAAACTGATCACTATTGTAACGCAAATATTAACAATGGGGTCATATAGTATAGGTGGGTTGGATAAAGCCTTAAGAGGGTAGCATGAAAAACACCCAAGCGCAGAAATATACGTTTACAACATAACCACACCAAGCAAACATCACACCATCACCACTACGTATCCCTTTGCGAACCCATCATCGTGGCAACATCGCAGCTCACATTGCAGCCAACATCGCAGCCTCATCACACCACTTCATGCTACCCTCTGATAGGCAATATACAGCAAGGTAACAACACAGCAGTTTAACAACAAACACGCACCCATCGCAGCCGCATCGAACCATCATCCCGGCCACATCGCAGCCATCATCACAGCCCGTATTGCAGCCGCATCGAACCATCATCCCGGCCACATCGCAGCCATCATCACAGCCCGTATTGCAGCCGCATCGAACCATCATCCCGGCCACATCGCAGCCATCATCACAGCCCGTATT
>JAWOIM010000500.1:0-4416 GCA_046484685.1 Chloroflexota bacterium
GGACGGAGGACGAAAAGCCTGCACTGAGCCAGTCGAAGTGACCGAAGACGGAAGGGCGCTATCCGTCATCCGTCGTCGGTCGTCCGTCATTTTCATTTATGGTGGTGTGCTTCGCCCAGAGGGGCACGGTCAGAGACCGACCACAACTGGCATACATATTTACTATCGCACACGACCGTATATTGTACCAATAAGCTGCTGTCCGTCAGGGGATTGCAGCCAGGCCAAAAAGTGGCGCAGCTCATCTTCTGGTTCGTCAGGGCTGTGGTGCAAAAAGTAGAGGGGCACCGTGAGCGGGTAGCGCTGACTGCCCACTTCGTTGCGCGTGGGCAAGATGTCGTCAATAGCCAGCAGCTTAACGTCGGCCAGGCTGCTGTTGCCCATCATGCTGTAGCCAATGGCGTGCGGGGTAGTGGCCACGGCCGTTAACAGCCCTTCATCGCTGCTGACCAGTTCGGCGTTAATATACAGCCGCTGCTCGGCCAGTACGCGCTGGTTGAGCAGGCTGCGTGTGCCTGCTCCCGGCTCGCGGCTCAGCAGAACAATCGGCTGGTCGGGGCCGCCGAGGGATGCCCAGTTGGTGATACGGCCGTTGAACACCCCCTGCACTTCAGCCAACGTCAGCGAAGAAACGGGGTTTTCAGGATGAACGATGATGACCAGCCCATCGACCGCTACCGGGTTAAACCAGTTCTCATTGCCCGCCGGAATCTGGTGCAGCAGCAGCCCACTCAACTGGCCACCCGTCAGGTCTGCCAGCAGCGTCGCCTGATTACCCGCCACAAATTCTACAAAAACGCCGTCAGCCTGGTAAGCGTCCGCTGCCCATGTGGTCAGAGCCGTCGCGCTGCTGACCACCCCCAACCGTACCACGCTCCCATCTGGGGCGGGCGTGAGGGGAGGCGCTGGGGAAACCTCTTCCCGGCAGGCGGAAAAAAGTAGTAAGTAAAAAGTGGCAAGTAAAAAGTGGCAAAGCCACCCCCGCCACCCGCCACCTGCCACTTGCCACCTGCCATTTGCCACCTTGCTACCTGCCACTTGCCACCTGATCCGGATAATAACTCAAAAATTCGGCGGCAAAATCGGTGAACTGGTCAGCCGTAATGGCGGCTCGCATTTGGGCCATCAGGTCGAGCAAAAAGTGAACATTGTGGGTTGTCAGCAGGATGTGGCCCAAAATCTCGTTGGCTTTGACCAGGTGACGCAGATAGGCGCGGGAAAAATGGGTGCAGGTGTAGCAGGTACAGGCGGCATCAATGGGAGCCGGGTCACGCTCAAACTGGGCGTTGCGCATGTTGAGCCGGCCGCCTTTGATAAAGGCTGAACCATGCCGGGCCAGGCGAGTAGGCAGCACGCAGTCAAAAATGTCGATGCCCCGGGCTACAGCGTTGACCAAATCTTCGGGAGCGCCGACGCCCATCAGGTAGCGGGGCTTGTGGCGGGGCAAAATCGGATCCAAGACGTCGAGCACGGCTGCCATGTCGGCCTTGCTTTCGCCCACCGCCAGGCCGCCAATGGCGTAGCCGGGCAGATCGAGATTCATCAAGAATTCTGCACTTTGTTGGCGCAGGTCGGGGAAAATGCCGCCCTGGACAATGCCAAAGAGGGCCTGGTCGCTGCGCCTTTTGGCCGCCAGACAGCGTTCGGCCCAGGGATGGGTGCGTTGCAGCGACTGCTGCACATAATTGTACTCGTTGGGTGGTGGGCATTCGTCGAACATCATAATGATGTCGGCGCCCAGGTTTTCCTGAATGGCGATGCTGCGCTCAGGGGTGAAGCGGTGGTAGGAGCCGTCAATGTGGCTCTGGAAGGTGACGCCGTCGGCGTCAATAGTGCGCGTATCGCTGAGGCTAAAGACCTGGAAGCCGCCGCTGTCGGTCAGGATGGGGCCGGGCCACTGCATGAACTGGTGCAGGCCGCCCAATTCGGCAATTAGCTCGTCGCCGGGGCGCAGGTAGAGGTGGTAGGTGTTGCTGAGAATGAGAGATGCCCCTAACTCGGTCAGATCAGCTGGCCGCAGCGCCTTGACCGTCGCCTGGGTGCCAACCGGGGCAAAGACAGGGGTTTGGATAATACCGTGGGGGGTGTGAAAACGGCCGGTGCGTGCCCCCACACCGCGCTCCGGCCCCTCAGATTCAAAAATAAATTCAAAAGTCATAAATATCCCACATCCATTAGCCTGGATTCCTGCGAAAGCAGGAATGACATTCTCTGACAGGTCTTTCGTTTATAGATCGCGGCGGGAAAAGCTCCATAGAGCCAGCAGCAGCAGGGCCAGCGTATAGGCCAGCGCATAAACAATCATCAGATCGCTGGGCTGGGAGGTGACGGCAAAGGGGCCGCCGCTCATAACGCTGCCGGTAAAGTCGGGCAAAAAGAGAGACATGGCCTTCTTCCACAGCACGTCACCGGGCATAATCAGGCTGGCGGCGATACCGATGTCAACGGCCGTTTCATTGCGAAATATAGCGCCAATTTGTTCCACCCAGCCGCCAATAAAAGCTACGCCATAGAGCATGAAGGCGACCACCCCGTTGGTTAACGTAGATAGGCGTGTCCCGCCTACAATCGTTAAAGACAAAATGGTCAAGCCTTGCAGCAGCATCAGGCTCATGCCGGCAGCAATATTGGCCGGCACAAAGCCGGAGCGTGCGTAGACGACCAGCATCATGCCCCCCCCCAGCAGCAGTACATAGAGCGACAATAGCAGAGCAAACGCGACCCATTTGCCTAACACCCATTCCCAACGGCGAATCGGTTTGGTCAGAATTGTTTCCACCGTGTGGGTTTCTACTTCGCCGGCAATAGCCGTCACCGAAATGAGCACGGCCATGACCACAATGAGAAAATTGGCCACATATAGTCCGGCACTTAACAAGACACTGGCGGCCATCGTCGTTTCGACCATTTGTGTACCGGCTTCCTCAAATTCAACAAAGATGTAATGAAAGCCCAGGCCAAAGAGGGCCAGCAGACCCAGACCCATCAACAGCGCCGTCCACAAAATGCGTCGCCGCTGTGTTTCTTGAATGGTGAGAGAGGTGATAATCCAGATGTTCATAGGGGGTATTCGGTAAACGGTATTCGGTAAACGGTTTTCAGTTTTCAGTTTTTAGTTTTCAGTTAATCGTTATTTACTCGTCCCCTGTTTGCTGGCCGATGATTTGCACAAAGCGTTCTTCCAGAGAGAGGCGTTGGGGTGTCAGCTCATACAAAGTGTGTCCGGCCGTATGCAGCCAGTGGGCCAGTTGGGGGATGGTCGCTTCGTGGGCTGTCGTTAGAAAAATACGGCCGTTTTCCCCGCCTCTTACATCTTCACCAAACCGGGCTAAATCGAGCAGGAGTTGGGGTGTCGGCTGGCCCACACGCAGCGTCAGTTGAATGTGGGCTGCTTCGGGTGCGTGCAGGTCCAGCGTGCTGACAATTTGCCCTTCGCGAATAAAGGCCACCCGGTCACACGTTTTTTCTACTTCGCTGAGCAGATGGGAATTGAGAAAAACGGCCGTGCCCGCTTCCCGCAGCCCGTTGATAATATCCCGTACCAGCCGCCGCCCAATCGGGTCCAGGCCAGAAGTGGGTTCATCCAGAAAAACGAGCGCCGGGTCGTTGATAAGCGCCTGGGCCAGCCCAATGCGCTGCAACATTCCTTTGGAGAAGGCGTGCAGCGGAGTGTCGGCCCGTTTACCCAATCCCACCAGCGCCAGTAGATCAGGAATGACCGCTTCACGCCGGGCCGTGCCCACGCCGTATAAACGGCCGTGTAGATGCAAAAACTCTGTCGCTGTCAGCCACTCATGAAAACGAAAATGCTCCGGCAGAAAGCCTGTTTTGGCCCGGCCGGCCCGGTCGCCCAACGGGTGGCCTAATAATTCGGCCGTACCGGCCGTAGGGTTAGTTAACCCCAGCAGCATCTTGACCGACGTTGTTTTGCCCGCACCATTTGGACCCAAAAAGCCGAAAACCTCGCCCCGCTTTACTTGCAGGGTCAGATTAGCCACGGCAACCTTTGCGCCAAACTGCTTGCGTAAACCCCGTGCGTCGATAGCCAGTAAACTTGTCATAAAACAGTTCTATCAGGTAATGAGCGCTTCGGCAATTAAAGAGGCCAATTTGGATATATCAGGTGGTTTGGGCAGCCAGGCGTGTAAACCGAGACTGCGAACGGTATTGACTTCATCTTCATCCAGCGGGTGGCCGGTTAACAATATCATTGGTACCTGGGAACCTTGCTGTTGAATAGTTCGCAACAAGTCAATGCCGCCCATCATGGGCATAACAGCATCACTGAGTATCAGCGACACGTCTTGACCGCGTTGGGCCAGTTGGCGTAATGCCTCCTGTCCATTGGCTGCTTCTACTGTCTGATACTGCCACATATGCAGGTAATCTACTAATGAAGCCCGTAATGTTTCATTG
>JAWOIM010000738.1:0-7846 GCA_046484685.1 Chloroflexota bacterium
CCACCCAGGACACTGAGCGTGAGGAAGGTGCGTGCCGTGGGGGACACCAGCAGGCGTCCGTCGGGTCCGGTGAAGGCGACAATGAACCCGATGACAAAGGATCCGGAGACATTTACCAGGAGGGTGCCGAAGGGGAACGTTTCCCCGAACTGCCGGGCGACCACACCGGACAACCAGAATCTGGCATCCGATACGGTCAACCTTATCAACAGCTTCGTTATTCCCACCGAATCCAATTTGTTGACAACCCATCAAGCCTTTGAGCATCTGGCCCTGGGCAACGGCTGCCAGCTAATCGACAACGAGGGGCAAGTCCGGCTGCTTGAGCAAAGCTGTCGCGACGCCCTCGACTTCTACTTCACCATTGTCCATAACTACAGCCCTAGCGGCGTGCAAACTGACACCAGCACTCGCAATGCTTACCTGGAAGGGCGCACCGGCCTGATTATGGGACCACCCAGCCTGCTGCCCATGCTGGCCGGGCTGGATCCCGCTAACCCACCCCGCTGCCCCGACTGCAGCACAGACAATTTTCTGGCTCAGAACAGCGGCATTTTAACCAGCGTCAGCGGGAATGGGCCTGATGCTCAAGCGGCCAACTTTAGCCAGATCATTTATCTGGGTGTTACCCCTAATGCCGACCTGGACCTGGCTCAGACATTTGTCCAATTTTGGTTCAATGAAGGGTATGAGCAGTGGTTGGCCGTCGAGTCAGAACGGCGCGTGCCGATGCGCTGGGGTACAGTCGATGAGCCACGCCGCTTTATTGATCAATGGGGCATAATCCCCTTAAGCGGCAGCGATTTGAGCCTGCAAGATATCTATGGGGAAGAGATCGTAGCTATGCTGCGAGATAACGTAGCCACGCCCAATCGCTGGGGCATCCCCCAGAATCAGGGGGGTCTGGTCACGCTTTTGTATGAAGAATTGACAATTGCTGTCGTGCTGCAAGAGATGCTTAGCGGCTACTTCAATACCGAGCAAACTATCCTGGAAGCCTATCGCCGTGTCGCCGACCTGATTCCCGGCTATGATCCGGTCATCCCTGAATGAGAAGGCTTGATAATTATTTTTGATGTAAAATAGCACAGCGACTAAATTAAACACAAAGGATTACAATGCCCGCCATAACGCCTTACACCGAAGAAGCCTTTGGTATTCTAACTGATGACAATCTTTATCTGGATTGTATCCTGGTTAAGCCAACCAACATGAGCGACAAGCAGCTTCGGATGCTGCGTGTCTGGGTTCCTAAATATCCGCTGAGCAAAGCCAGCACGATTACTTGTGCCCGGCAAGAGGTGCGCTCTTATGGGGCCGATGGCAGAATTGCCCACCTGGTGTTTGATCTGCGCGGTACGGGTGACAGTGACGGTGTTCCCGGTGACCAGAGCTTTGACCTGGACTTAAAAGCCGTACGCGCCTGGGCTGAAGAGCGATTCGGCCGTATTAACTTTGGCTTTTTGGGCTTTCCCCATTCTCAAAGAGGGCGCGTCTATGTGTGGCCTCTGCGCCAGGGAACCATGATGGAAAGCTATTATTACCATCCCGGCGGCACGAGCGTTCCCCCACCCAGCCTGCTCTATTTAGCCAGCTATGGCAACTTTACCCTTCAGGATGATGCCCGCTGCATCGCTCTGGCCAAAGCCGGCTACAGCACGTATGCCTTAGACCCGCTGCGCTACCTGCTGCACGCCAGTGCCGAACGGCCGTTAACCTCCCAGGATTTGATCCAGGATCTGAAAACGCTGATACAAATGCTCCCCAGCCCGCCCATCATTGTAGCTCGACCTTTGGCTGCCGGGCTGGGACTGATGTGGGCCACCGAAAATAGTGTCGTCAAAGGCATTGTAGCCATTGGTCGTGCCCAATCGGGCCTGACTGCCAGCCACATCTTCCAAAATCGCAATCCCCATGACTTTAACTTGAGTCATTATGTGAGCAATATTGCCCCTTGCCCCGTTGTTTACGTACAGCATGAAGGCCACCCCTTAGGCGGCACGCCCGACAAATTAAATGCATTGTATGAACAGAGTCAGGAGCCGCGCAAATTAACGGCCGTGTCTACCCTAAGTCCTGATTTTCTGCTTGAACAAATTGACTGGATAGAAAATAATAAATAATAGTGAATAGTGGGCAACCCTGTATAAATTAACCAACTACACAACCTGCACGCTGTGCAAATTGCACCAATTTTGCAGATTGCTTGACTTGCCCTCTATCACTTGCTATCATGTGCTTCATAATGAGCAATCAGAAAGTCACACCCCAGGTTTTTAGCTACTTCTATTTTTATTTTAGCCAGCCACTGACGCCGCTGAGTCGGACGCAGGAGGTTGTTTCGCGCTAAGTATACGTAGCCTAAAACAACAAGACTGATACCCTCAAGACGCGGCCCCCAAGGTCGCGTCTTTTTTTTTCGGTCACCGGAGGGCAGTAATCAGTAAGCAGTAAGCAGTAAGCAGTAGGCAGTAAGCAGTTTTCAGTTTTTCGTTTTTCGTTTTCAGTTTTTCGTTTTTGCGTCATAATTTCAAGGAGATAGGTTATAATGAGTACAAATGGACAAAGCAATAGTAATGGACTGCTATTAAATGGGAATGGACAGGAACACAGCAACGGCCGTTTACAGTCGATGATGTGTCGCGGCGTGCGCGGGGCAATTACCGTGCCCTTCAACAGCGAAGACGCTATTTTGTCCGCCACCCGCGAATTATTAGAAACAATTTTGGTGGCCAATGATATGACCCCGGACGAAATTGCCAGCATTTACTTCACCACCACCGCCGACTTGACTGCCACCTATCCGGCCCTGGCTGCCCGCCAGTTAGGCTGGTTCGACATGGCTCTCCTCTGCGGTCACGAAATGGCCGTGCCCGACGGCCTGCCCCGTACAGTGCGGGTGCTGCTCCATTGGAACACCCCCAAAACGGCCAAAGAGATTGTCCACGTCTACCTGCGTGAGGCCAAAAAGCTGCGGCCGGATCGGGACACCCTGCCCCCCATTCGTCCCATCCAACCCAACAACCTGGAATCGGCCTGCCGTATTTTAGCCAATGCGTAAACAGAGTTGCAGAGTTGCAGGGATGTAAAGTTAGTCGGATACTTTGCCACCGTGCAACCTTGCCACTTTGCCACATTAAAAGGATACACTAATGATGATCGTAATTATGACAAGCCAGGCGACCATGCGCGAGAAATCGGCCGTTATCGCCTGGGCTGAAGACAATGGCTGCAAGGTCCACCTCTCCGAAGGGAGTGAGCGGGCTGTAATCGGGGTGATCGGCAACGGCCGTCCCCTCCTGGCCGAACAGGCCGAGGTCATGCCCGGCGTCGAGCGGGTGGTACCCGTTCTAAAGCCTTTCAAAATTGCCAGCCGCGAATTCCGTCCCGAAAACAGCAGCTTTCCGCTAGGGGACCATACTGTTGGTGCCGAAGAGCTGATTATAATGGCCGGCCCCTGCTCCGTGGAAAGCCGCAGCCAGATTATCGAAACGGCCCACGCCGTCAAAGAGGCGGGAGCCCACGTGCTGCGCGGCGGTGCCTTCAAGCCCCGCTCCTCCCCCTACTCCTTCCAGGGCCTGGGCGAAGAGGGGCTTAAATATATGGCCGAAGCCCGCGAGCAGACCGGTCTGCCCTTTGTTACGGAAGTGATGGAACCGGCCCTGGTCCCCCTTATTTGTGAATATGCCGACATTTTGCAGATCGGTGCCCGCAACATGCAAAATTACGCCCTGCTTCATGCTGTTGGTAAATCCCAACACCCCGTCTTGCTCAAGCGCGGCATGAGCAGCACCATCGAAGAATGGCTGATGTGTGCCGAATATGTTCTTAGCCACGGCAATACCCGCGTCATGATGTGCGAGCGGGGCATTCGCACCTTTGAAACCTACACGCGCAACACCTTTGACATCAACGCCATTGCCGTAGCCAAACATCTCTCCCACCTGCCGGTGATTGCCGATCCCAGCCACGCTACCGGCAAATGGGAATATGTGTCTGCCGCCGCCAAAGCGGCCGTGGCCGCCGGGGCCGACGGCCTGATCATCGAGGTCCATCCCCGTCCTGAAGAGGCTATGTCCGATGGTCCCCAATCACTCAAGCCGGAAAAGTTTGCCCAACTGGTGCGGGAAATGAAAGCCATAGCCGAGGCAGTGGGGCGTAAAATTGAGCCGTGAAGTAACCTCTAACACTTTTAGCGGGCTGGACGGCTAAAGCCGCCACTACGACCTTAATTCGGGACAGTGACTTGGTAGCTACGCCATGAAACGTTTATCGTATCTAGGGATAGTTTTGATTGTGGCTGCGATCAGCCCTACTTTGTATGCTTGTCAGGCCGTTCCACCGCAGATATTGATGGAAAACCCTGCTGTTTCTGACAATGTGACCAGTATCCCTGAAATGGAGATGGCGCAGGTCGCCACGACCGTGGCCACGCCAACAGTCATAGACGTTGACCATGAGGCAACTCGTGCAGTCGAAGCCGAGCTGCTTGAACGGCACCTGGCAGAACAGGCTGCCCGGTTTGCTCAAGCAGCACAGGCGAAGTTGGCCGGTGACCCCGAACTGGCTTTGCTGCTGGCCACAGCCGGATTTTGCCTCAGTTCCCAACCGGATACCCACCGCCAATTGGTGGAAACAGTGCAAACATTTTATCATTTTATTGATCGTCCGGAAGAATTGGCCGTCTTACACGGACACGTGGACGAGATTGCCACGGCCGTTTTCGCGCCCGACGGCCAGACCATCCTGACTGCCAGCAGCGATGAAATGTTTCGCTTATGGGACAGAGAGGGTCGCCAAGAGGCACACTTTAATGGAAGGGTATTGTCCGTTTTTAGTCCGGTATCATCGGCCGTTTTCAGCGCCGATGGGCAGATGATTTTGACAGCCAGCGGAGATCGGACGGCCCGATTATGGGACAAACAGGGGGAACAACTGGCCGTCTTTGCCGGGCATGAGGATATGGTGGTCACGGCCGTTTTTAGCCCCGACGACCATGCGATTTTGACCGCCAGTTTTGACGGGACAGCCCGGTTGTGGAACAGGCAAGGAGAACAACTGGCAATTGTAGCCAGCCATCGCACCAGGGATCCATACCAAAGTTGGCTGTGGTCGGCCGTTTTTAGCCCCGATGGCCAATCCATTCTCACGGCCGGCAGCGATCAGACGGCTCGCTTGTGGGACAGAGAGGGAAACGAAACGGCCGTTTTGCGTGGTCATGTATGGTGGGTTAGGTCGGCTAATTTTAGCCCGGACGGGCAAACCATTGTTACCGCCGGATACGATGGCACCATTCGGTTATGGGATCGGCAAGGCCAGCCCCTAACGGTTTGGCAGGGGCATGAAGAATCAGCCTCGTCGGCCTTGTTTAGCCCGGATGGCGACCTGATTTTGACGACCGGTACCGATCAGACCGCTCGCCTGTGGGACAGACAGGGCAATCCGTTGGCCGTCTGGCGGGGGCACAGCGATTGGGTTGTAACGGCCGTTTTCAGTCCTGATGAGCAAACCATTCTAACTGCCAGTGTAGATCGTACAGCACGACTCTGGCCCAGTTATACGCCCTCCTTCCTGGCTCAAGAGACGTCCCGGCTCATCCACCGAGGGTTTACGGAAGCCGAGTGCCAACAATTTTTCCCCGACGAGCCGGCCGCTTGTCCCCAGACGCTGGCACAATTTCGTGCCTTTGTCAGCCAGCATCACTGTGCCGCCGCTCCCTAGCAGCCTGTCGGAAAAGTTTGCCCAACCGGTGCGGGAAATGAAAGCCATAGCCGAGGCAGTGGGACATAAAATTGAGCCCTGAAGGGGGCCGCCGGGTGGCCTTTACAGTGTCGTGCCAATTTCTGCTTTTTTGCCGAAAGTCTGGACCAAGGTGAACCTATCTGATACCCTTTGAGCGTGAGGAAAACGAGTCAACACTGTCATTAGCAACGGCCGTAACCGCAAGGAGGGTGAAAAGGTGCATCAGTTAAGTCTCAAACAGAACCGGCAACCGATTTTAAGCAGCAAATTCTGGACTGCCCTATTGCTGGCCGCCCTATGCTTGCTTATCAGCAGCAGGAGCGGCCATGCCTGGTCTACCGCAGCCAGCTTAAACACGGCTCGCTGGCACCATACGGCCACCCTGCTGCCAGACGGCCGTATTTTGATCGTAGGCGGTGAGAACGGCAGCTACTTGGCCGATGCCGAATTATATGACCCGCACGACGATAGCTGGTCCCCGACTGCCCCGGCCGCTGCGGCTCGTGCCAACCACACGGCCACCCTACTCCCCGACGGTCGTCTCCTGATCGTGGGTGGGTACAACGGCAGCTATCTGGCCAGTGCCGAACTGTATGATCCGGCCAGCGATAGCTGGGATCCGGCGGCCACGGCGGCTATTGCTCGCGCCAACCATACGGCCACCCTCCTGAGCGACGGCCGTCTCTTAATCGTGGGCGGCGAGAACGGCAGCTATCTGGCCCAGGCCGAGCTGTACGATCCCACCACCAATAGCTGGTCCCCGGCGGGCACGGCGGCCACAGCCCGCGCCAACCACACCGCCACGCTGCTGCCTGACGGCCGCGTCCTGATAATGGGTGGTTATAACGGCAGCTATCTGGCCGGCGCCGAACTATATGACCCTACCACGGATAGTTGGGCAACCGCCGCCCCTTTAGCCACGGCTCGCATGGGCCACACAGCCACGCCACTGCCCAACGGCCGTATTCTGGCAGTGGGTGGCGAGAACGGCAGCTATCTGGCCGGTGCCGAACTGTATGATCCGACCGCCGATAGCTGGACCCCGGCCGCCTCGTTGAGCGCTGCCCGCACCAACCATACAGCCCTGCTGCTGCCCAACGGCCGTATTCTGATCACTGGCGGCTATAACGGCAGCTATCTGGCCGGCAGCGAACTGTTCGACCCGGATACAAATAGTTGGTCGGCCGGCCCCACTTTGAGCAATGCCCGCAGCAACCATACAGCCACCATGCTGCCTGATGGCCGAGCCTTGGTTAGCGGCGGGTTTGATGGCAGTGCGCTGGCCGGGGTGGCGCTGCATAACCCGGCCCTAAATGGCTGGACGGCTGCCCCCAGCCCTACGAGCGAACGTAGTTTTCACACGGCCACGCTGCTGCCCGATGGTCGACTATTGGTAACAGGGGGCGGTGACTTCCATGCCTTTCAAACAGACAGCGTCGAACTGTATGATCCGGACACTAACGAGTGGGTTACCGCACCCAATTTATCCACCATTCGTTTTAACCACACGGCGACCATGCTGCCCGATGGACGTGTGCTGGTTGTGGGGGGCAGTGACAGCATCAACAGCCATCTGGCCAGCACCGAATTATACGACCCACGCGCCAACAGTTGGTTCACCACGGCCAGTATGACCACCGCTCGCGCTCGTCACACGGCCACCCTGCTGCCAGACGGTCGCGTCCTGGTTGTGGGTGGTTTCAATGGCAGTACCTTAAGCAGCGTGGAACTGTATGACCCGACCACAGATAGTTGGACGGCCGCCTCTAGCCTGGCCATTCCCCGTTACTGGCACACAGCCACCTTGCTGCCCGACGGTCAGGTCCTGATTATTGGCGGTCGGAGCACTAACGGAGCGCCAATGACCAGTGTCGAGTTATATGATCCCATTGCCAACAATTGGACAACCACTACCAGCCTTAATATTCCCAGTAGTGGTCATAAGGTAATGCCTTTACCCGATGGCCATTTCCATCGGCTGCGGTAAAATTCCTGGGAGAAAATCTGCAAGTCGGCCTGGTCTATGCCGAGACAAACTTCATTGACGAAGACGACCGCATCATTGGCCGTTTTCCCGCCGCGCAGACCGACTACGCCCGCCTGC
>JAWOIM010000764.1:0-5578 GCA_046484685.1 Chloroflexota bacterium
TAGATTATGAGTGGCTTTACTCAAAAAACGCAGAGAAACCTGTGGCCCGTTCACCCTTTCATCTTCTCCGCTACGGCAAAGACTTCGCGCTCGAAGAACCAGCGGAAGGGAGGCACACCAAAAGCCACGCGGCGCAGGCTGGCCATCAGGGCGGTCTCATTCCGATTTTGGGGTGGGGAGTCGAGCCAGACCTTGCCTTTGAAGCCGGCCTGTTTTAGGGTATGGTTCATACTGAGGATGTCTTGCTCATTGACGTGCACGTCCTGGTTGACAGGCGTAATGGCGCGGGGATCTTTGGGGTAGCGACTGCCCTGGCCCAGCAGGGTACGCACGCGGCGCACCCAGGGATAAGCGTAGCGGTCGTACCAGCGGTTGGGGGCGGTGTGGATAATAAAACGGCCGTTGTCCTTTAGCACCCGCCGTACCGCCAACATCGCCTCATGCAGCTCCCAGGGATGTAGATGCTCCACCACATCAAACATCAATACCCGGTCAAAATAGCCGGTAGGGAAAGGTAATTGTTTGGCATCGGCCCGGCAAACGCCGGCGCGGGCCGAGGGTGTTCTGTCCTGCCACAGCCGGGTCATCACCGCCTGGCTCATCTGGGTGGCCACCTCGGCATAATCAATGCCGTAGACTTCAATATCCCGCTCCATACAGTGGCGCAGAATCTCTCCCCGGCCACAGCCCACATCCAGCACCCGCATCCCCGGCGCCACCTCGGCCACGGCAAACGCATCTTGCAGCCGCCGCGACAAATGCTCCCCTTCCGACTGGATAAACTCATCGTAGCCTTCACAGGCCGTTAAGAAGTACTCTTCCGTGTATAATGTTGAGGGCAGTGGTTTCTGCTCTTGATTTTCCATTCGGTCATTATAAAACAGAGAGACACAACAGGGCAACTTTAGTCCTTAGTGAACAACAGCACTATGTCTGCACTTTTGTTCAATAGAACGCGGATAAACACAAATTGGCTAACGCGAGCGGATAAAAAACAGAAAATCCGCGACCTATTCTAAAATCTGCAAAGGTAGTGCAACAAGTTCTGCTACCCAGTGGCGCAACTTTTATTAGTTCACTCCGTAATGTAAATTAAGTACAGGAGATTGGCAGTGAATCAAGATGAACAAGTCTGGCTGGAACAAGCCAGAAAAGGCGACAAAACGGCCTTTGGACATTTGGTAGATGCGTTCCAGGGGCCGGTGTATAACCTGGCATACCGGATGCTCAACAACTCTGGCGAAGCTGAAGAGGCGGCCCAAGAGGTGTTTATCCGTGCCTATACCAAACTACATATGTACGATCCCAACCACAAGTTTAGTACCTGGATTCTCTCTATTACCTCTAACTATTGCATTGACTTGATTCGCAAGCGGCGGGCGCTGCTGCTTTCTATTGATGAGCCGCTGCCGGCCCACCCGGCTCTTCAGTCAGAACGGATTGAGGGACCAGAGGCGCAGGCGGTCATCGGCGAACGGGAAGAAATGGTGCAGCGACTCTTACAAACGCTGCCGGAGGATTACCGGGAGACCGTTGTGCTGCGCTATTGGTATGACATGCCGTATGAGGAAATTGCCATAATAATGGACACCTCAGTCAGCGCCATCAAGTCCCGCCTCTTTCGAGCGCGGCGACAGTTAGCCGAAACAGGCTTAGAAATGGGGATCGGGGTTGAAACGGAAAGCGAGGTTTATGCGTAGTGATTGTTAGTAACCGGTGGTCGGTGAACGGTGAACGGTTAACCGATAACGGATTACGGATTACGGACTACGGATAAGAGGAAGAGATTATGGAACACGAAAGATATTATGCTTTGATGATGGAATCGCTGGATGGCGAGCTGAATGCCGACAATCGGGTGCTGCTGGATTTACATCTGACTGATTGCCGCACCTGCCGTCGTGAATGGCATGCGCTGGTAGCCATTGACCGGCTGCTGCAACAGGCTCCTATGTTGAGTCCGGCGGCCGACTTTACCCAGCGCACCCTGGCCCGGCTGCCCAACCACCGCTACCGTATCTGGCTGATGGGATTAACGTATACGCTGCTGTTGTTCAGCGGCCTGGTCCCCTTATTGGCCGGCGCCTGGCTGGTACAGCGGGCGGCACCGATGGTAATGGATCCAGGTTTATTATGGGGCCTATGGCAAACAATCCTGTCTATAGGACAGCTAATGGCCACCGTGCTTAATGCCTTGCTGCTGGGCCTGGGGCAGGCAGTATCTGAGCAACCCGTTGTGACGGGCACACTATTGATTATGGCCGGGACCATCTTTTTATGGAGTGGTATTTACCGGCAAATGCTGCACCAACCGATAATCGGTGAAGGATAATGTCGCAGAGCGACCGTTTCGCGTACGGTATACCGATAACGGATAACCGATAACCATCACGAGGGAGATAACTATAATGAAACGTTTAGCACTTATATTAACATCGCTGCTCCTGCTGCTGTTACTACCTGTAGGCGTGGCTTTGGCCGCACCGCCGTTTAACAACACGGTTGTAGAAGCGGGAGAACACATCAACAATAATATTATTCTGTTTGATGGCGATCTGGACGTAGCAGCCGATTCGGTTATCAATGGGGATGTGGTGCTGTTTAATGGCAGCTTTACCCTGGCCGGTGAGGTCAATGGGGATGTGGTGCTGTTTAATGGCAATCTGGAAGCGGCAGAGACGGCCGTTATTAACGGGGACTGTGTCTTACTCAACGGCACGATTAATGACCAATCGTTACAGGGGCTGGGCTGTACCCAGGCCGCCAACCTGCCCTTACTTTTCCCTGAATTGCCCTCATCGCTGATGCAGACGATGCCCACGATGGATGGTATGCCGCGGCACGGCGGCTCTTTTCTGGGCTTCTTTGGCAACCTGGCTCGGGTGGCCGGCAACAGCCTGCTCATGGGTTTCCTGGCCTTTGTAGCCGCAGCCCTGCTGCCGGAGCAGGTCAGCCGCACGACCGAGGCCATCCGCCGCAAACCAGGGGCCAGCGGGGTGATCGGGCTGTTAACAGCCGTGGCCATCCCCTCTATCATTGCCCTGCTGCTGCCGATTTCTCTGCTCCTGACATTGGTCTGTATCGGCCTGCTGGGCTTTCCCATTATGTTTATCCTGGCCGTGGGGCTGGGGGCCGGCCTGCTGCTGGGCTGGATTGGTCTGGGTCATTTGCTGGCCGAGCGCATCGCAGCCATGTTTACCCTGCGCACCAGCAACCAGCCGATTATTACTGCATTTAGCACGGCCCTGCTAACGCTGACGCTGGGGGTGCTGGCCCTGCTGCCCGGCGGCTTCATTGTCTCCTTTGGCGGTTGGGTGCTGGCTATGGTCGGGCTGGGCGCTGCTGCCCTGACCCAATTTGGCACACGTCCCTACCCGCTGCTGCGCCAACCGCGCCCCAATGCGGATAAGGTAACGGCCGTTCTGGAAACCCTGCCTGTTGAAGAAACACAGCGGCTGAAAGAAAAGTAAAAAGTAGTGCGTAGTGCGTAGATCTTTTTACGCACTACGCACTACGTCATATTTGTATCCCCCCTCTCCCCGTGCTAGAATGTTCCCATGACTCGAATCGTATTCATGGGAACCCCCGACTTTGCCGTACCGAGCCTCAATGCTTTGCTCAATGCCTATAATGTAGTGGGTGTGGTCACACAACCAGACCGGCCGGCCGGGCGTGGTCAGCAGATGCGCCCCTCTCCGGTGAAAGAGGTGGCGCAGGCAGCCGGCTTGCCGCTGTTCCAACCCGCCTCGCTGCGTCGTGAAGAAACGGCCGAACCGATCCGCCACTGGCAGCCTGACCTGATTGTGGTGGCCGCCTTTGGCCAGATTTTGCGCCCCCATTTGCTCAATTTACCCGCGCTGGGTTGTCTCAACGTGCATGCCTCGCTGCTGCCCCGCTGGCGGGGGGCCTCGCCTATCCAGCACGCCATTCTGGCCGGGGACGCGGCCACGGGTATTAGCCTGATGCAAATGGATGAAGGGCTGGATACCGGCCCGGTCTATGTCAAAGAAGCGATTCCTATCCACGATGACGAAACGGCTGCCACTCTCCATGATCGGCTGGCCGAACTGGGGGCCGCTACGCTAAGCCACTATCTGGCTGAGATTATAACCGGCCGTCTGTCCCCCAAACCCCAAAATGAGCAGAACGCCACCTACGCGCCCCTGATTACCAAAGAGGCCGGCGAACTAAACTGGCAAGAAACGGCTCCGGCGCTGGACCGGCGCATACGGGCCATGACGCCCTGGCCGGGTGCCTTTACCTGGTGGCAAGGGCAGCGGCTTCACATCAAAACGGCCGTGCCCGTTAGAGGTGCCGGTCTGCCGGCCGGAAAGCCGGGACAGGTCGTCCGGCGCCAGACTGAGAGTGGGGTGCAGACAGAAACGGCCGTTGTCTTAACCGGCCATGGCGGGTTACAATTACAAACGATACAGTTGGCCGGTAAACGAGAAATGGGTGTAAGCGACTTTTTGTGCGGCCGGCCTGAGTTCAGCGGAGCGCTTTTAGGGGAACAAGAACAATGAGAATTTTAGTTTATGGCAGCGGCGCTGTAGGGGGGTATTTGGGGGGCAAGCTGGCCCAGGCCGGCAATGAGATCACCCTGGTAGCCCGCCCTGTTGTGGCCGACGCTATTAACGACGATGGTCTGCGCATTACCGAAGCAGGACAAACAGTTAAGAGCCAGCCAACGGCCGTTTCTTCCATTGCGCGTGCATTTATGGAAGGGGCAGCTTCCTATGACCTCATCATTCTGGCCATGAAATCTTACGATCTCAAGGCTGCTCTCGATCCGCTTATCGCCTTTTGTCCCGAACCGGCGGCGGTAATCACCACCCAAAATGGTATCGGCATTGAAGAAATTGTCAGCAGCAATTTTGAGACCAACCGCCTGACAACCGCCTCTATTACCACGCCTATTATCAAAGAATCCACCAACCACCTGGTGGTTGAATCAACGGATCGGGGTCTGGCACTGGCCCCCGTGCAGGCCGGTCAATCGGTTAAGCAGTGGGCCAATCTCTTTCAGGAGGCCGGTCTCACCACCCAAACGTTACGCAACTACCGGGCCATGAAATGGTCCAAGGTGCTGCTCAACATTTTGGGCAACGCCTCGTCAGCTATATTGAATCGCTCCCCGGCCGTTTTATATAAATCATCGACTATTTTTCAAATGGAAGTCGGTATGGTGCGTGAAGCGCTGCGCGTCATGAAGGCCCTAAAACTCAAGGCGGTTGACCTGCCCGGAGCCCCCACCGGGCGCCTGGTATTTGGGATACGCTATTTACCCCAATTTCTTCTACAGCCTATTATGACCCAACTGCTGGCTCACAGCGGCCGTGGGGACAAGATGCCCTCGTTTCATATGGACCTGACAGCGGGCAAGGGGAAAAGTGAGGTGGTCTTTCACAATGGGGCCATTGCTAACGCCGGTCGCCAGCTCAACATTCCCACGCCTATCAATGCGGCGCTGACCGACATTCTGCTCAAATTGAGCCGGGAAGAACTTGACTGGCGCGACTATGACGGCAACGCCAAACGGCTGTTGGCCGATATGCGCCGGTATAAAGCCCGTTAGCAC
>JAWOIM010000799.1:0-10167 GCA_046484685.1 Chloroflexota bacterium
GCCTGACAACCACAGTCAGGCCGTCTGTCTGCGAAAGTGTGACCGGGTGGGTGAGCAAGACGCTGTATACGGTTCCCTGCTGGCTGGCTTCGGGCGCGGAGACAGCGGCTATGTTTTCAATAGAGAGGGTGGTTTCGGCCACGGCCGTATAGGTGGTCGTCTCTTTGAGCAGCACACCGGGGCAGGTGAAGCTTACGCTGCTGCCTGCGGCCAGGGGCAAGTAATCAGCGGGCGTCTGGGTGCAGTAATCGCCGTAGGGCAGGTTCAGTTGGAGTTGGGTGAGGGTAAGGGGCGTGCTGTTGGTCAGCGTCACGGTAAAGGTAACGGCCGTTCCCGCCACAACCAGATCCTGGTCAACCATTTGCCTGATCCCCAGGCTGAGAGTTGGTTCGACGTCGGCCGTGCAGACAAAGTTGGCCACAGCATCGGGGGGCAGGGGGAATGTGCTGCTTAAATCGCCAGGCACGCCGTTGCAGACGGGATTGGCCAGCAGCGGGCTAAAGGTATCGGTGATACTGGCGGTGGCCGTCACAGCGCCGGTGTTGCTGATTTGCAGCGTATAGGTCAACGGTTGGCCCCCAGAAACGGCCGTTCCCGGTGTCGGCTGTGACGATTTGTCGATGGTTAGGACTGCCATCGGCGTGGATTCAATCGTAAAATTGCTGTTGGAGATGTCAAAGAAGATATTGAGGGCACACTTCACCTTCACCCGTGCCGTATCGGTATCAATATTGGGTACAGTAATAGACGCAGACCCATTATTGGGCGCGTTGCTCAACAAGGTAATAGGATAAGTGTAGCCGCCATCGGTGGACAGGAAAATATCAACGGCCGTACAGCTCACCGGCGCTACATCGGTATTGGCCACATCCCAGCTTACCGTTTGGCTGCTGTTACCCGGCCAGGTAACGGCCGTGTTGGGCGCTGTCACCAAAAACGGTCCGGCTGTGTCAACCACATTAAACGACATAACCGCTGTGTTAACACCGCCGGCGCTGGGGTAGACATTATTGTCCCGTACCGTGAAGCGGAAGGTAAGCGAGCGGGTATATGAGGGCAAAATCTCGCCCAGGGTCTGTGTATTGTTCACAATATCAGACCATTGGGGAAATGTGCGCGAGGGGGACGTTGTGGGCGAAAAAGCGCGGAAGAGGGGGGCATTGTTGACCGGGCTGTTGGGATGGCCGGTTGGACCGAGATCCAACTGCTCCCAGCTATAGGTCAACGTATCATTATCGGGATCTGTGCCCACACCGGTCAGGGTAAAGGGCGTATTGTGCGGGATGGTAAAGCCACCAAAACCGGCATCGGCCGTGGGCGCATTGTTATCGGTGTTGATAATGGCGGCACACTGGTTGCCCTGCCCCACACGAGTATAAGTCACAATCTCATCAATGTTGATGGTGTGGAACATATCGTCGCTGTTGGGCTGAATATTTTGTGCCCCACAAATGCCGGCATACGCCATGATGGTTGTGCCGCTGCCCGGCTCATAAGCGGTTGACGCATTCCGCTGGCTGCCCGCACAGGAACCGGCACTGCCGTTAAAGGTATGATTGGCATTGAATTGATGCCCTATTTCATGGGAAGCGTAATCGATCCAAAAAGGATCGCCAACGGGGCTGGGCAAGCCGGTAACGCCCCGTGCTTTCCAGTTGCTTTCGCAGGGAACGCCCAGGTAAGCAACGCCCCCGCCGCCGGTGCTGAAAACGTGGCCCACATCATAATTGGCGTTGCCAATGACAATATCCAGGTTGGTCTGATTTTGGGCCAGCATAGCAAAGCCGTCAAAATTGCTGTAAGGATCGGTGTTGGGGTCGGTGTAGACAATCAGGTCATTGTTGGCTACAAGAATCATACGTACGGCCACATCACGCTCGTAAACCTGGTTGATCCGGTTAACGGCCGTTACAATGGCCGCCATTCCATCTGCTACCGTGCCGCCGTGGAAAATTGTATACTCACCTGTGGCGGCCATTGCCAGACGATAGGTGTAAAGCTCTGGCCCGGTAGGAATGGCTGCGGTGAAATCGGCTGGGGGCGTGTCCCGCTCCGGTATCTCCAGCACGCCATGCTCAAGGAAGTCAGGCGCTCGTCTCAGGTCTTGCTTGGCGTACACCTGGTAATGGACCGTATCGTACCTTTGGTAAGGATCGATATAGGTGGTGCCGTCGGCCGAGATAATCATGGCGTGGAAGCCATGATGGGTCACATCCAGCCGCACGGTGGTGGGCACGGTGGTGGGCACGCGGGTGCTAAGTTCATCCACCTGCTGCCCGGCATAGGTCTTAAAGGCAGGAAATTTAGCCGCTAATTCCGGTTCCAGGATTGGCGACTCAACAATAGCAAAATCGACCATCGTACCGTCAGGCAAAGGGAGGGGCAGGATGAGCGGGGTAGTGCGCCCGGCCTCCGTAAACTCCAGGGGAGCGGTGGCCAACAGGCTGCTCAATTGGGGCAGATCCAGTTGGTAGGTCAGGTAATGGTCGGGCACAATTTGACGGGCGTAATTGTCGGGTGTATACAACTGCTGGCGGGGAACGGCCGTCCACAGAGGGGCCTCGGCAGTAGCAGTCTGATTTAAGCTGTGCGAAATGAGGCCCACAGCCACAAGTAGGCCCAGCATGACAGTTAGGCTAAGCCCAGATAAAGATTTCCAGTTCATTTGTTTTCTCCAGATAGATTTATAACATGTCTAAGAGTAATGATTAGAAGACGGCTATCAAGATTTTATCCTATAGGCTCTGTTCAGGGTATAATTAAGTCTAATGATACAAATTTCAACTATTCATCAAGTTCTATCCAACAGCATCTGGCTGTTTTTTCTGGCCCTGGGCATCTGGGGCTTGTTGCGGGCCATACGGGGCCTGGGCATCGACGGTAGTTATATGGGAGCGGCCGTTATTGGCCAACTGCTGTTTGTGGTTCAGGCTGTTTTAGGCTTTATCCTCTGGTTCGGCGGCCGGCGGGTGCTTTTAGCTGACCCCAGTATGCATATGCTATATGGCGTCTTTGCCCTGGTCTTTCTCCCTTTCGTTTATCTGGTCTGGCTGCGCGGCGACGATTCCAATCGAGGCATGTGGATTATGGGCTTTGCTACCCTCTTTCTTTTTGGCATTGCTCTGCGTTCCATTACGACCGGTATTTAAGCTAATTATAAATAACAGACAACTCTGCTGAAAAAAGGTCTAAAAACCGAGTTTTTCAAGGTCAACTACTCTGGTGATTGTGATGCTGTTTAGCTAAAAACTCGGTTTTTTCAGTGGACTCACAGATAACAACACGCTGCCTGTTATATATCACTTGTTACCCATCTATATCATTCGTGATACAATGCGTGGCGCAGCCCAACTGGCTGCCTGGAAGGAGAATATAGATGCCTGATATGGAAAAAGTAATTGAGGTTTCTGAAGACTCATTTGATCTGGACGTTATTGA
Organism: Chloroflexota bacterium; assembly: GCA_046484685.1. GTDB lineage: Bacteria > Chloroflexota > Anaerolineae > Promineifilales > Promineifilaceae > SLGK01. The sequence goes on from JAWOIM010000799.1 coordinate 3,439, forward strand.
GCAATCGTTTGACGTACCCGTAGTTGTAGACTTTTGGGCACCCTGGTGTGGTCCCTGCCTCACGCTCAGCCCTATCCTGGAAAAATTGGCGGCCGACCCTAACCATGACTTCATTCTGGCTAAGGTGAATGTCGATGATAATCCGGCTCTGGCTATGGAGTTTCAGGTGCAGGGCATCCCGGCTGTGAAAGCATTTTGGGAAGGGGAGGTCATTGCTGAGTTTACCGGAGCGCAGCCGGAAAACAGCGTGCGCCAGTTTATCCGCAAAGTGGCTCCCAGCGAGCGAGACCTGGCGCTGCGCCAGGCCAAAAGCCTGCTGGCTACCCGCCACTGGTCTGATGCGGAACAAGCTTTTCAGGAAGTGCTGGAACGTTTCCCCAACCTGCCGGCTGCCTCATTGGGCCTGGCTACGGCGCTGATTGTAATGGGCGACGGCTGCGAAGCGATTACCCATCTAAAAAGTATCAGCGATGGACCCGAACTGCTGCAAGCCAAAAAGCTCCTGCCGCTGGCCCATTTCCTTTGCCGCCAGGAAGAAATTGACGCCATTGGTGAGGAAACGGCCGATCCCATTGACCTCCAATACCAACATGCGGCCCGCCTTTTCCGGCGCAACAACCTGGCCGCTACGCTCGACGGCCTTCTCGAAGTATTGCGCCAAGATAAAACCCATCGTCAGGGTGAAGCTAAAGCCGTCATGCTGGCCATTTTTGAGGTTTTAGGCGAAGGCGACCCCCTCACTCAAACTTACCGCCGCGAACTGGCCACCGTTTTATTCTAATTTAGTGATTTAGGGCCAGCAGCCTTGCTTGTCCCCCTAACAAGAGTGGACCAATCTGATAGGACGCTTTACAATTATTGAGTAGATAGCCTCGCAACATACCAATCTGGAGGAAAAAGCTATGCCCGCAATACCAAGCATGATTCTCAAACGTCTCTATACCTTTGGCAGCCTGGAAAACACCGAAGATGGCGTTAAATTTGCTATCAAGAACCGGCTCAGTGATGCGGAAATCACTACCCTGGAAGAGATAAGCATTAATGGCGAAGTTGTCAACCCAGAAGCCATCCGCTTACAATTAAATAACAGCGGCTTTTTGCAGCCAGGCGACATAACGGCCGATTCCCCTGTCAACTTCCCCTTAAGCCAGGTAATCGAAGTCCATGTCAACACCAGAGCCTTGCCCCATAAAAAGCACACCATTGGCATTCAGGTACAATCCAAGCCCTTTGGACAGTTAAAATTTGAAGTAGAAGATGCCATCAGCTCATCGGATGACCTGGTACGCATTCCGCGTGATGCCCAAGATGACTACAGCCAGTCGGCCATTAAAGCGCGGCAAGAATTTGTAGGCAACTACAATGGCACAGCTCCTGAACATATTGGCCACTTCTCATTTGACCCCCAGGCAACCAAAGGTAACATCGAACATCTAACCGGTGTGGCCCAAATTCCATTAGGCTTTGCCGGCCCGCTCACCATCAATGGGGAACATGCACAGGGTGATTTTGTCATTCCATTGGCCACAACGGAAGGCACGCTGGTCGCTTCATACAATCGGGGGATGAAGGTACTCAATCTGTGTGGTGGCGTCATGTGCAGCGTCATTGGTGATGCCATGCAGCGTGCCCCCGTTTTTGTCTTTGAAAATGCACGCGGTGCCCGCCGCTTTGTCCAATGGGTCAATGAACATATTGACAAAATCCGTGAGGAGGCAGAAGCGACATCCAGCATAGCAAAATTGCAATATATTGACCCTTATCTGGCCGCTAAATTTGCCTATTTGCGGTTCAACTACTCTACGGGGGATGCGGCGGGGCAGAACATGGTCGGTCGGGCTACCTTTGCTGCCTGTAGCTGGATTTTAGACAATTATGATGAGAAGGATGTGATCAAGAAGTTCTACCTGGAGTCGAATTTTGCCACGGACAAAAAAGCATCGCAGGTTAATATCATGCGGACACGGGGCAAGCGGGTAGTGGCTGAGGCGACTATCAAGCGTAATGTGTTGGTGCAAAATATGCGCGTGGAACCATCTGAACTCTTTTACCATGCGGGTGTGGCCAATGTAGGCTCACTGTTGTCAGGGGCTAATAATAATGGTCTCCATTCGGCCAACGCCATTACAGCTATTTTTATTGCCACTGGCCAGGATGTGGCCAATGTATCTGAATCATCGGCTGGTATTATTTACCCTGAATTAACGCCAGAAGGGGATTTGTATATCTCGATGACGATTCCGTCGTTGATTGTAGCGACTTATGGTGGCGGCACGGGTCTGGCCACGCAGCGAGAATGTCTGGAAGCGATGGGCTGTTATGGCAAGGGGAAGGTAAATAAGTTTGCTGAGATCATAGTCGGTACGGTACTGGCGGGTGAAATTTCACTGGCGGCGGCTATTTCTTCTTCTGACTGGGTATCTAGCCATGAGCAATACGGCCGTAACAGGTAAGTTCGTGGTGCGTAGTTCGTAGTGCTAGTGCGTAGAGACATTCACCACGCACTACGAACTACGCACTACGCTTCGTTCTCTTCTAAAAAATCCCCCAACAAAGCGCAGGTGCCCATAACTGCCTCACGCCGCAGCTCATACCGCTTACCTTCCTGCTCCAACGAGAGGTGAACCAGCCGGGCCAGACGCAGGGCATGTAGATGGTGAATAACGGTGGGCGCACGCAGCCGCAGCCGGCGCGACAGTTCGGCAGGGGTCATAGGGCGGTCGGCCAGGTAACGCAAAATACGCAGCCGGGTGGGATCGGCCAGCGCCTTAAGTGCCTGATACAACGCATCGGGCACTTGCTCGCCAGGGACCAGCGACATATTAGACGGCCGTCCTCCAAAAATATAGAGGTCTTTATTCTCGGCTAAGGTGACAAAGACAATCAGCGGCGTCACCCAAAAAGAAGGGGCCAGCACCACTTGCTCTGATTTGAGGGGGTCGCTAAAACGAATGCCCTGGCTTAATTCCTCTAACAGTTTGTTGACGTCATGGGTGACAGCTAACGCCTGCGCCCCGGCCAGGGCTGCTTCCAGCGGAGCCTGAATGCGGTTTTCTTCCTCAGCAAAAAAGGCATCATAATATTCTTGCAGGCCAGACAGCAGCCCTTCACCATAGGTGGCGGGATCAGACCAGACAGCCAGCGTTTGGCCGGCTCGTTTTCTGGTCCAATTTTTGTGGTCGCCCATATCGACGTTGGTCAGTGCAGTCACATCATCATCGTCATACCCACCCCGCTCAGCGGTATTGTGCAGGATGTGAAGCAGGTCGGCCGGCAAGTGGGGGGAAGAAGCGAGGGTCAGGATGCGCTCTTTGGCTTCCATTGCCTGCAGGGCGTTGAGGACCACACGGCCGTTTTTCGGTCCCGGCAGCGTATAGACCCAATGCAGCCCCCAAAAAGAAATCTCCATCAACTCCTGGATAATTTCCCGCTCCGGGTTGGGTAAGCGTGAGCGCACCCCCGCCGCCCAGGAACCGCGCAGCCCATATTTATTAGGATCGTACAGGACATGGAGGCTGATAAACATGTCGTAAGCCGTGCCAATGTCCCATGCCAACGGTAGTGTACCCATATTGTCTTCCTTGTTGCAGGGTTGCAAAGTTGATCATATCTCTGCGTTAAATCTTTTGGTTGTGGCTAACGCCACGTTACGCACTACGTGCCCGTTTCGCCTGGCGTACAATCTCGTGCAGTTGGCCCAGGTGGTTATCGGCATGCATAAGGCCGCCGGTGTAGCGAGTGATAGCGTTGACTTTTGGGCTGTCTTCATTGTGCTGATAATAGTTATCGAGATGGGGTTGCTCGGGCCACAGTTGCAAGCTGGCCAGACAGATGCGGCGGCTTTCGGACAGTCGCTGCCGACACTGCCCGATGGTGGTCACAGTTTGCCAGGGGGTTTCGTAGCGGGAACGGCCGTGCCAGGCCACCCCCCGCGCCAATTCCGCCGCCAAAAAAGCCGACTCTTCGGCCGAGGCGGTCAAATGAACAATGACGTGTCCCAGCCGCCAGGGCATCTGCTTTTCCGCTTCTGTGGCTGCATAGGGATCATAGGCAGCCGAGTCTTTTGGCTGAAAAACGACGTCGGCGTCGGTGCAGTCCTCAATGATGGCCAAAACAGTATCGTACAGTTCGTTGCTTAAGTCGTGGAGATCGGTGGGGGTGAGATCGGCTGTTAAGTCAGCCAGCGTCAGCCGCTTTTCACGAACGGGGGTAAAATCTAGCATGGCTCTCCTTTTTGCTGAAACGTGAAGCGTGACGAATAGACCCTCACGCTTCACCCATTACGGTCTCTGTGTCCAGGTGGTGTCTCCGTAGAAATCGCCGTGATCATGGGCTAAAAAGTCTTCGATGTCGGCCCGCTTGTCACCGAAGCGAAAGCTGGGACCGTGGCCAGGGTAACAAATTGTGTCGTCGGGCCAGGCCATAACGACGCGGCGTAAGGTTTCTAGTGATTCCTGAAAGCCTTCGCTGGACCAGGTTTTGCCGGGGCCACCCTCAAAAACAGTGTCACCCACCACGATACGGTTGTCCCCTTCAATGGCAAAACAAATCTGATCAGGAATGTGGCCAGGCGTATGGGTGACGCGCAGCCTATGGTTGCCCAGACGAAAGGTATCGCCATCACGCACATGCTGCTGAGCATTGACTTTCATGTTGTTGTGATGAGGGCCGGGGTGGGCTACCACCGGTACGTCGAGCTGCTGCCGCATTTCGTCTAGTGCGCCTACATGGTCGGGGTGGGTATGGGTGAGCAAAATAGCAACAGGATTGCTGTCGCCTAACATTTGCTGCAAGGTGTCGGGGTCAGCGCCGGGATCGATAAGAACGCTCTGATTGCTGACCGGGTCGATAAGGGCATAGCTGTTCATACCCCAGGGTCCAACTTGCCGGGTACGTAGTTCCAGTTTTGTGTTTGACATCTTTATGTTTGACATCATTACCCTCTCCTTCGAAAATAGACCATGGACGATGGACAGCGGACCATAGACGATGAGTTTTCATTCAATACCTATTAGATAATAATCTAACACCTATGTGAGATAGTAATCTAGTCGCCCCGCCGTGTCAAGGGACATTCTCAGGTTATTAAGTAAGCTGGCCAATATAGAGTTGTGTCTGGTTACCTTTTTTCTGGCCGGGGCGTAAACAAGCTGGCTATGCCCAGCAGTATGGGGAAAATGGCCAGGATGAGCAGAGCTTGATTGTAGCTGCCCAGCGTGTCGCGAGCCAGGCCGAGAGGGACGGGACCGAGGGCGGAGCCGACAATAACGATGGTGGTCGTGACGCCGGTAATGGTTCCCAGATGTTTACGGCCGAAATATTTGGCCCAGGCCACGCTGTTAACGGCGTGAAACAGACCAGCCGTGGCCCCAATCACCACGCCGTAAAGCAGTGCCAGAAAGCTGCTGGCCAGATAAGTTGCCATCAGTAAAGTCACCGCCTGCAGAAAGAGAGAAGTGGCCAACACCACCCGTACCGGCAGCCGGTCTAACAAAATACCGCCGGTCAGGGTAACAAGGGCCGTGGTAAGGGCAATGGGCACAAAGACAGCCGCGGCCATACTGTCCGGCAAGCCATTATCAGCCAGGATACTGACCATGTGGAAAAAGAGGCCGGTATTGAGCATAGCAATCAGGGCACTGCTAAAAGCCACAATCCAGAACATGGGGGTGCGGCGGGCTTCGACCAGCGTCCAATCCTCTTCGGCGGCAGGGATAGGTATGGGGGGAGTAGGGGCAATGGCCGTATCTGCTACTGTGGCCACCACACCGTCCGGCTGCAAACCATACGCTTCGGGCCGGTCCCGGTAAAAGAGAAAGCCAACCGGCGCCATCACAAGCAGGACGACAGCCCCCAGCAGCATATAGGCCGGCCGCCAGCCCAACAGATTGACCAGCCAGTTGATCAGTCCCGGCAGTGCCCCCAGCCCCAGCAAAGAGAGCAGCAGCCCAGAGATGCCCATAATCATGCCGCGCCGGACCACCCACCATTGGTTAATAACGTTCTGGCTAACCAGACCCAGGCTGCCCTGCCCCAACATGCGAATAGCCAAAAAACCGAGGCCAAGCATGACCGCATTCTGCACAAAACCCATGTAGACACAGGCCAGCCCAAACAGAATGGAAACAATGAGGACCATTTGACGAGAGCCGCGCCGATCTATCTGGCGCCCGACGTAGGGCAGTGCCAGGCTGCCGGCGAGGGTTCCTCCGGCGTAGAGCGTGCTGGCCAGAGAGCGGCTGACGCCCAGGTCGGTAATGAAATGCTCGATAAAAATAGAAACGGCATAGGTCTGACCGGGACCGGTCATGATGAGACCGAAGGTTCCGGCTAGCATAATGACCCAGCCGTAGAAGACAGGGGAGCGGTTGACTACGCGGCTGGTTTGTTTAGGGGGATGATTGGTCTGGTTATTGTCCATAATTTGATTTAAGCTAAACCTATGAGGTCTGTTTGCTGTTTAAGAAAATAATCGGGCTACCCTGTGTCATTCCCGCGAAGGGCCTGTCCCCGTGCAGACGTGGGACGGGAATCCATACGCCTGGACTCCCACCTTCGCGGGAGTGACAGAGAAGGTTTCTATTACCCGTTTAAATTCTTAATTTGCAAGTAGCCCTTTAGGTTTAGGAAATTAAGAATACGGCCGTTAACCCCTGCCACCACAGGTAAAGGCCAAAGCCAAACAGGGCTACGGCCGAAAACCAGCCCAGCCAATAGTTGGCTCGCGGC
>JAWOIM010000800.1:0-2790 GCA_046484685.1 Chloroflexota bacterium
GGGCAGAACGGCCGTTATCATCACCACCGGTATGGCTCCACCCGTACGCACCGCGCTGGGATTTTCATGAGTGAAGGCAAAGCTGAGAATCGAAGGCAGCAGCATAATGGCCAGGGTGAGCAAGACGTAAAGGGAGCGGCGATCGCGGTAGCGGACAAGCTGCCATATCAGGTAGACCAGACCAAGCAGGAAGAGAGCGGCCGTTACCTCATCTAACATTGGCGAATGGGGTAGATTATTGGCATAAACGCTGTCGCCCTGATAGTTGAACATCAGCCAGGCGTTTTTGCTGTTGTCCCAAAAGGTTTGCCAGTAGTTGATAGGCTCGCCACTGGTCGTGAGCCGACTGGCGGCGCGAAACCAAAACATCGTGGGATAATCGGCCATGTAACGCAGCAGGGGCAGGAAGAAAAGGAGAGCGGTTGACCCACCCACCAGGGCATTCCCCCAGAAATGCCGGCAGAACGCACTGCTTTCGGCAAAGGGTTCGACCGTTTGCGGTTTATATCTTTGCCACCAATCAAAAATTAGCTTGACGGCCGTTAAGGCCACCAACACTAGCGGGACCATCCGCATGGGGATGTAGGTGTGTAGGCCAATGCCTAAAAAAGCGCCCGCCGCCAGCCAATCATTACGGCGGTTGTAGCGAAAGGCGCGGATGAAGAAGTAGAGGGTGGGCGTCAGGAAAGCGGCCGTAAAAACAAAACGTAGCCCAATACGGGTGATGGCGATGTGCCAATGGGACATGGCGGTGAACAAGGCTGCCAGCAAGCCTACCTGACGGCCGTATAACTCCTGCCCCAATAGATAAACCCAAAACAATGTCCAAACGCTAAAGATGCCTGTACCCACTATTAAGGCCGTGAAGTTAAGTTCTAAAGGGGTGAAGCGGATGAGTAGAGCCGTCCAATAAAACTGTAATGCCTCCCGACCGGTGTTGCGCGGGAAGAATAACGGGCGCTCTCCCATCAGCACATCATACACATCCAGCAACTTTTCAATCTGGTCGCTGCCAAAATCTACCGGCACCTCATTCAAACGATAAAAACGGTAAAAAAAGCCGATGAGCAAGATGCCCAGCAAAACCCAATAATGGGGCTGTCGGCGAATTTGCCAGTCCGGTTTCTGGGCAAAAACAAGGATAAAGCAGAGGATGGTGACGAGCCAGGCCATAAAACCAAGCGGCGTAAACTGGTTATCTGCCAGACTGAAGTAGGTGAGAAGGGCGGCGGTAATGGTCACGACCGTTAACCCCAGACGGTAAGGTGGCCTCATCGCTGCTAAAGAGGGTAAAGCTGGTAAAGATTCCGCCGCAAACCACGGGGGGCGCAGCAACTGGCTCTGGTAAATGAGAATGAGCGTGAAAAGGAAGACGGCCGTCGCCAATATCCAGATACCGTCAGCCCACATCTTCTGCAAAGTAAACTGCCCCACCACGGCTAAAGCCAATATTTCCCATAAAATGAACGCGACAAATAACCGGATCTTCATCGCCCTAAGTATCATAAGATGTCACCACGTTGTCAAGAATAGGCAAGATTGGTAACTACTAAGCCAGAAACCGGGTTTTTCTCTGGTGTGCCAATGATGAGACTGTGCTAAAAACCCGGTTTCTCCGGTGAGCGTTAGTAGTTACCAAGATTGTTTAATTAACGCAGACTGTTGGCTATCATGACCAAATCCGCCATCTGCAAACCAGTTTCCTGACCGCTGGTCGTACCAATTGTGTAAGCCATTTCCTCATCAATCCAGCGCAATTGTTGTAAGGGACCGTCAGCATTCCATAGGCCACCTTCTACGATGAAGTTTGCGCCATCACGGTAGCCCGTCACCATCCATTCTCCACGGATATATTCACCGCGAGCCTGATCGATTTGCACCGCCTCAACAACGGCCGTTTCTCCAATTACCCAGGCTTTAGCCATAACGGCCGGTTCTTGACGCACCGTAATGCCTATCCAATCATGGTTTAAGTAGAGCAGGGTAACTGCCTGGTGTTCAGGATCATGGTAAACGCCGGCCAGGTCATACCCATCTGGTAAGTAATGGGCTTCCTTCACCGCGTAACCGGCCAGCGCAGCAGCGTCGGCCAGGCTCAATGCTGGCTGGTGTTCACTGACAGGAATAGGCGTAGCCGTCGGCGCAGCGGAAACTGAATACGGTTCGGCCAGAGTCAAGACATCGTCGTCGTGATGGCTGAACAGGCTTTGCCACCATTCATTTGCCAGCGTGTGTGCCGGCGTCAAGATAAACAGCGTCAGGCCCAACAGCAGCGCCAGCGCGCCAAAAGCCAGAGCCAACCGTCGCTGTCCATAAGAGAGTTTAGTTTTCATTTTGTTTCCTCGTTCATGCTGTAATCGGCACAAAAAATGACTTTGCGGACTTAGATCCATTTTGGTCAATGTTTGCGCCAATTCAAGCAGCGCTTGATCATCTTTTGACAGGGTTGTTTCCTCAGCCACAAATTGAGTGGGCGCCTCAAGAAGTTGGTCAATCTCGATTGAAAAATGTTTCGCTCTTTCTTGCTCGTTCATTTGCTTACTCCTGTTCTGACAGAACCGCTCTTAGCTGCTGCATGGCCCCAGACTATACCGCCCAGCCGACATCAGGGCACAGGTTTGTGTTGACGTGGTTCACAACCCCACGCTGGCAGATGGGCCTGGCCTGATCCTATCCTTGGGAACATCCGGCTTTTTTTGTTTGAAATTTAGACTAAAACGGCCGTTTTTTGGACTCGTTTCGCTCTGTAATCTCCTTTGCTGCTAATCTAGTTACTGACATACAGCATAG
>JAWOIM010000152.1:0-4597 GCA_046484685.1 Chloroflexota bacterium
TTTTCACGCATTTAACAAATTGATACACAAGGCACAGTTTGAGCCGGATGCCCTGCAGTCCATCAAGTTGTACCAGGAAGCACTGGCTCTGTATCAAGGCCATTATCTGACCGATTTACAGTTAACGGCCGTTTACTTGGCCGGCGAACATCATCAACTTCAGGAGCGGTATCTGAACGGCCTGGAAGCAGTTGGCCGCTTGTATGAGACAGTGGGCCAGGATCAGGCGGCCGAGGAGCATTATCTGACCGGTTTGAAGATTGACCCTTGCCGGGAACGGATTGCCCAGCGGCTGATGTGCTTCTACCTCCGGCAAAACAATCACGTGGCCGCGGCACGGGTCTGCCGGCGGCTGATAGAGGACCTGAACAATGAGTTGGATATGCCGCCCGGTGAAGAAACCCGGCGGCTCTGTCGCATTGCCCGGTGTGCATCATGAACGGCCGCTATGTCTGGTCAGGGTTACTTGGTCTGCTGCTGCTCGCGGGGCAAACGTATAGTCTGGCGTGGGGAACAACGGCCGTTACCGGTTGGCCTCTTGTTCTCGATTGGAGCGCGGGGGGCACAGAGCAGGGCGGGCAGATGGGAACGGCCGTGGCCGGCGGTGATTTCAACGGCAATGGCCATACTGATCTGGTCATTGGCGTCCCCAAATACAGCCAGGACGCCTACCGCTCCGGGGCCGTGTTCGTCTATTACGGCATAGCCCAGGGCTGGCCAGACGAACCGGACCAGATCCTCAGCGTGCCCCAAAGCGCGACTCGTTTTGGAACGGTCGTGGCCGTGGCCGACGTCAATGGGGATGGGTTTGACGACCTGCTGGTGGGAGCGCCCGAATACCATAACGGGGACGTTCGCAGCGGCGCTATCTTTCTCTTCTACGGTTCAGCCGCCGGTCTGGCGGCTGAACCTGGCTGGCAAATGGTCAGCAGCCAGGCCGGCTCACAATTTGGCCTGAGCGTAGCCGCCGCCGGTGATCTCAACGGAAATGGCTATTTCGATCTGGTGGCCGGCGCCCCCTGGTACAATCTCACGGAGGCCGGCGGTGGGGCAGCTTTTGTCTACTACGGCTCCGTTACCGGCCCTGGCCTGGGCGCCGACTGGGCGGCCGGTATCGATCAGGCAGGTGCTTTATTTGGCCAGTCGGTGGCCACTGCCGGCGACCTGAACGGCGATGGCCTGGCCGATCTGGTTATCGGTGCCCCCCAGTACAGCGAAGCCGGTGAAAAGGTGGGTGCCGCTTTTGTCTACTATGGGTCAGCGTCCGGGCTGCCCTTGACGCCTGACTGGACGGCCGTTGGGCCGCAGGTGGACGGCCGTTTTGGGCAGGCCGTGGCCGGCGCCGGTGATGTGAACGGGGACGGGTATGCTGATTTGTTGGTGGGTGCTACCCGCATTAGCCAGCAGCATGAGCGGGAGGGAGCCGTTTATCTGTATCAGGGTGGGGCCGCCGGTTTGGGCCAGACGGCCAATTGGGTGGCTTATGGAAAGCAGGCCTGGTCAGGTTGGGGAACGGCCGTGGCCGGTGCCGGTGATCTGGACGGCGATGGCTATGCCGATATCGTCATCGGGGCACCTTTTTATACGGATGATCAATCAGCCGAGGGCGGTGTTTTTGTCTTTCGGGGAACGGCCGCTGGGCTGCGCGCCCAACCCACCTGGGTGGCCTGGGGCAACAAGTCGGAAACAGAGTTTGGCACGGCCGTTACCGGTGTGGCTGTGGCCAGAACGGCCGGCGAGCCGCCGCCACAAATCCTGGTCGGTGCGCCCGGTTATCGCAAAGGGGAGATCATCATCGGTTGGAGCTTCCTCTACCATGCGCCACCCGTTGTTGATTTAGACCACACAATCTTTTTACCCCTCATTACTTCTGAAACATCTTCCCACTGAAAAAGTATCCGTTCAGTTGATCTTAGAATAGAACGCTGATGAACGCAGATGCGGCGGATAAACGCGGATTTTTCTTTTAAGGCGTTGAGGATTTGTTAAGGACCCCCCCGTAAACTACCCATATGTATAGTACCGTAGTACTTGTTCCTATTGCGCCTTGCCGCCTGGCAAGGGTTTGAGGCCTGCTGCACGCGGGTAGTTACGTTACACCGTGCGGCTGGCAAATGAGGAGGTACTCAACATCATGTGTACCAAACAGTTAACCAGACTGACTTTATTTATTCTCCTGGCCTGCTTTATAGCGGTTACCCACGCCGATCAAGGCCAGATGTTCCGTCGCAACATCTCCCGGATGCCCGACGGCCATACCGACTATGCCTCTATAGGCATGATTCACCAATATGTGCCCGCCCAAAAAGCAGATGGTACACTGGTGACAATTGATTATCATGATGCGGCCGGTAGCCTGATAGACACGCGCGACATGGCCAAGCCGCTCATTACCGGCTATGTCGATGAGCCAGATGCAGAGCAACTGCCGGCGCTGGCGGCCCGGCTGCCTCTGTCTCATTCAGAAGGTGATGTGGGCATTCTGGGCGGTGTTGAATTTGGCCTGGCTCGCGACGCTTACGCTTCGGTTTCGTTTGACGACGGGGCTACCTGGAAGCAGTACAACCTGTCCAAGTCGGCCGATCTTTCATCTTTTAGATTAGCCGATGGCACAGATTATCCCGGCGACGTGCATTATATGCCTTATGCTGTCGTTGAAGGGGAGTATGTGCTGGCGGCCTGGATTAGTAAATATTGCAGCGGTGGTACACCGGCCTATAACTGGCTGGATGAGTTCGGCGAACTGCTTTACCCTGACCTGTTTAGCGTGGCCGGTTCACAAAGCTCGGTAGACTACACCCTGCAAGGCCATCCTGACGTGGGCGAGATTCCTTATGGCTGCATCTGGACGGCTCGCGGTACGTTAGAAGAGATTGTAGATGACGGTGGTACACCCACTGGTAGCTACGAAATCCTCTGGCGTAAGGCGGAACGGCTGACTTCCGGCCGGCGCGACCCCAACCTGATACAGACGGCCGGCGTTCCCGGTGCCGGCTTTGTCATGATCTGGCAGGAAGATCCGGAAGGGCTGCGGCCCGGCCAGGGCTTAGGGCCAGGCGAGGGCTGGAGCGGCGCGGTGGTCAACAACAAGACCGATATGTGGTACAGTTACATTGCCTGGGATGATTTTGCCCTGGTTTTGGAAGACGAGGAAGATCATATTCCCAAGGTAGCCACGCCCTTCGCCGTGCCTGCGCGCATGACCGACAACAACATCTGCCGCGACATTAACTCTGATCCCTATTGCTACACGGATTTCAGCGCCGACCCGCCCATTGTATACGAAAATTTCGCCGACTCTAATGGGAACGCCACCTTCTGCGTAGATACGGTGGAGTGGACAAACCCCGGTGGCTCTACGCTCCATGTCTGCCAGACTGGGGACGGCCGTATTTTGCAAGGTCGTACCGGTTCTTCTCGCAACCGGTTGTCGCTTCAGCCTTACACCAAAGTAGATGACACCCTGAGCGCCTGGGTTATTGTGGCCTATGAGGAAAACAAGGCGATGGGCGAGGAAATTGACCCTGACACCGGCGAGCCGGTAGATATCGGCAAAAATATCTGGTACCACTCCTTCGACATGTTCGATCCGGACCTGGTGGCTCAGGGCGGTATGCTCAACACCCCGGCCCGCAATCCGGAAGACGGGGAATTCTATGATATCTTCGTGGATGAGTGGGGCAATGACCTTTACATCACCGACATCGCCCGCCGTTTTGCCCTGATGGCCCAACCTTACAACAAGATAAACAGCTCCAGTTCGGGCACTTCTGCTATCGCCATATTCAAAGTTGGTGAACTGAACCAGGGCGGCCCGGCCGACATCATGCTGCGTCGCTTTGTTCTACCGGACGATTTCGATCCCACGGTGGATAATCCCTACGCCTATGAAAATATGATCTGCGACGAACAATACTACGATGACGGCAGCAACCCCAATTATGTGCAGGGCCTTTGCGTAACCCCGCCCATCAACGTGTCGGGCACAACGGCCGTTACCTGTGAAGGCGGCGACTGCCCGCCCGGGCTTCCTGATCCAGGTGCCGGCGACTTCCCGCGCGTCATTGAGTGGGACCAAACGGCCGATAATCTGGACGACGAATGGTGGGACAATCCCTTTGACGTTTCTAAAGGGCATCGCGGTTTCATTGACGGCGACTTTGTGATGATGATGTACGCCTGGTCGCCCAACTGGAACCAGAACGCGGTCGGCAACGACAAATACAATCTCTACGTTCGTCGCTCCTTTGACGGTGGCGAAACCTGGACCACCACCCCGGCCAATTACGTTCACTGGGACGGTACCGGCTGGCAGGGTGAAGGAACCACCACCTGCGAGAACTTTGGTTATGGTCAAAATCAATATCCGTTCTGCACCGACTATGGCCCCGGTGAGTTTGAAAAAGCACGCAATGTTTCCCAGTTGATGGGTAACAAGATTACCGTCCTTGACCCGCGCTTTACGCCCACCAGCGGCCCCAAAGCAGCCGGCGATATCGAGACCGATGGCGGCTTTCTCTATCCCGATGACGAGCGTAACCCGTCGAAATACTTCACTGTCTTCGAGACGGGCGACAATTCCACCGTTGTAGAAGGC
>JAWOIM010000111.1:0-7425 GCA_046484685.1 Chloroflexota bacterium
CGCCAGCCGACATTATCGCCTGGCTGGTTTTCGTGGGCCAACAGCAGGCCACCGACTACCAGGTAAAAATCCGGGCCGAGCAGATGTTGGAACAGCAGCGCACACAGCTCACGGCGGAACAGATGGAAAATGCCGTACGGGACGGCCAGGCACATACGTTGACCTCCCTCATTCAGACCGTTCAGGCCGGGTTGGCGATCGGCAAACGGACGATGACAGCCCCCAATGCCCCAGAAAATGAACCGGTTCACCCACCGGCCTCACAATCCCTCATTGAACCCCTTACAGAACGAGAAGAGGAAATTTTACACCTGTTGGCTCAGGGACTGACCAACAAGGAAATCGCCAACCAACTGACCATCGTCATAGGCACCGTCAAAACTCACAATCACAACATTTACGGCAAACTGGGCGTGGACAATCGTCTGCAAGCGGTGACGCGCGCCCGGGAACTAAACCTGCTGTAACTTCTCACCCCTGATCTAATCCCCTACTATCACTTTTGATAGACGATCTCACCACCGATTGTTGTTATCCTCACAAGCATAGTGAACGTCTTATTAGGCAACGATTGTCAACCATGTTGCCAAGGAGAACAGTGTGTTTAACGAAACAAGCCTTGAAGAATTCAAAATGAAGACCAAAGCTAATTTAACCGATTACCAAAACATCACCAAACAGCAGCAGGCAACCTGGTCCACCGGTGACTTTAACGAGATCGCCCGCCAGAACGTATGGATGGCCGAGGCACTGTGCCAGGCGGCCGACCCCCGGCCCGGCCAACGGGTGCTGGACGTCGCCTGCGGCAGCGGCACAGCGGCTCTGGTGGCAGCGCGACGATATTGCCGGGTAGCCGGCATCGACTATGTACCCGATCTAATCGAACGCGCCCAAAGGCGGGCCGCCGCCGCAGGCAGGGAAGTAGATTTCCGTGTGGCCGACGCGCAGGCGCTGCCTTACCCTGACGCCAGCTTTGACGTGGTCCTCTCTGTCTATGGCGTGCAGTTTGCTCCAGACCAGGAAAAAGCGGCCGGCGAACTACTGCGTGTCTGTCGTCCGGGTGGCACAATAGCGTTGGCCGGTCCTATACCGGAAGGCTGGAGCGGTGATTTTTTTGCGGCCCACGGCCGTTTCGCACCGCCTCCCCCCAACGTCAAGCCACCGCTGCGCTGGGGCACCACTGAGGGCCTTAACGAACTTTTGGGGGATGGGGTGCGCACGATGGAAAGCAAAAAGCTCCCCAGCTTACAATACTACCTGTCCCTAGACCATGCGCTGGACGTGTTTTGCAGCTACTTCGGCCCCACCATGCGTGCCTTGCGCCAACTTGATGCGGAAAGCAGGCAGCAATTTTTGGCGGCGCTGGAGGAGGTATTCAAGCGGTATAATAGGGCAACGGACGGAACGGCCGTGGTGGAGAATCACTATCTGCAAACGATCGCCGTTTGCGCCTGATCGCTAAAAGTGGGCAAGCCCGGATAGTGACACGTGTCACTATTGAGGCTTTTTTCATCAGGCCAGCGTCAAAACTACCTTGCCCGTGTTTCGGTTTTGGCGCACGTATTCATGGGCGGCCTCGGCTTCGGGCAAAGAAAAAGTGATGTCGATAATGGGCTTCAATTTGCCCTCAACCAGCATCGGCCAAAAGCGGGCCTCAAACTGGCGCGTAATGTTTATCTTTTCGGCCGGGGGACGGGTGCGCAAGGTGGAGCCAATCAGCCGCAGCCGCTTACGCAACACGTGGCTTAGTTCCAGTTCACCCCGGCTGCCGCTCAATAAACCAATGAGAACCAAACGGCCGAATGGAGACAGCAAGGCCACATTCCGCGCCAGATTGTCTGCTCCCACCGGGTCCAAAATCAGGTCGACGCCCTGGCCATCGGTGGCCGCCTTGATGACCTCGTGAAAGTCCTGCTCTTTGTAATTGATGGTCAGGTCGGCTCCTAAGTCACGCCCTTTCTTTAATTTTTCCGACGTGCCGGCCGTTATAAAGACGTGGGCACCAACGGCATGGGCCAGTTGAATAGCAGCCGTGCCCACGCCGCTGCCCCCGGCATGGATTAACACCCTCTCCCCTTTTTGCAAATCCCCTTCTAAAAAGAGGTTAACAAAAGCGGTCAGCCAGACTTCGGGCACGGCTGCGCCCCAGGCAAAGGACCATTCATCGGGCAGACGCAGCAGCATGGCAGCCGGCACGGCCGCTTTTTCGGCATACCCGCCACCCGGCAGCAGGGCACACACCCGGTCACCCACGGCCCAATCAGTTACATTTTCGCCGACAGCCTCAATAACACCGGCCATTTCCAGCCCCAAAATCTCGCTGGCCCCTGCCGGCGGCGGATAATTGCCTCGTGCCTGCGTTAAATCGGCGCGGTTAACGGCCGTGGCCTTTACCGCCACCAATACTTCATCCGCGTCATAGCTTACATCCGCTACCTCTTCCCATACCAGTCGAGGCGCTTTTTCCCCCTCATATACCACAATTCCTTTCATTATTTGTTCCTTTTTAAAACCGTCTTGTCAGGAATAACAACGGCCGTTTCCCTCTCATTTACCAATTCTACCGTTCCCTGACAAACTACATCCAGCCCAAACACAAACGGACCGGTCAGCGACAGCGCCTTACAGGCGAGCAGTGAGGGCGTGCCATGGGGAAAGTGGGCGTCCAACTGGCCCACAAATTTGTACCATTCATCATCCAACTGTATGTCAATGTCCCCCAACGTACGCTCCGGATTGGGTACAACGCGATAATCCTCAGTTAGCAGGTAAAGGTCAGAGCGCACCGCCAGCAAATCTTCTGTTGTTTTCACCGGCGCAAAGCGGCTGCGAGGCACGCGCAAAGCCCGTGACCCGGCAAAGATGCCGATGGCTGACCCCATGGCTGTCTCAAGCTGGTAAACCGACGTCGAATCGGGATCACGGGGATCAACCGTCTTTTCATTACGAATCATGGGCAGATAAAGCTGGTTGTTTTGTTCGGCCAGCAGCGCTTGTAGAGCAGGCAAGTTGAACCAGAGGTTGTTGGTATTGAAATATTTGTGCCGGCCGATATCTTGAAAAGCTTCTTCATCGGCGGCCGGACATTGAGCCGACTCGCGCAAAACAAGTTGACCGTCTGGCCGCTGCGCCAGATGACCCCCTTTGCGATCCATGCGCGTGCGGTTGGCCACTTCCATAAGGAAAGGGGCACCGCTCTCGGCAAAATAGCCTAAAATGCGTCGATCAATCACCGCCCCCAAATTGTCCGAATTGGAGACGAAGGCATATTCATAACCGGCTGCCAGCAGGGCATCGAGCGTGCCGCTGGTGACAAGCGCCGTATAAATGTCGCCGTGGCCGGGCGGGCACCATTCCAACTCCGGATCGTCAGGCCATTCGGCCGCAGTCAGGTCAGCCTGAACCACTTTGGGCGCTTTGTGCTGCAAAAAGCTGAGGGGTAATCCTCGCGCCAGGTCGTCGTATCCGGCCAGGGCGTTCAGCGATTCGGCCTCGGTGTTGAAGCTGTTCATGAGCAGCAAAGGTAGGCCGTCTTGCTGCACCTGGTGGGCGATGATGTCCAGGAAAGACAACCCTTGTTTGACAGGCAGCAGCGCTTTGGTCTGGTCCAGCCCCATGCTGGTTCCCAGGCCACCGTTGAGTTTGATAACGGCCGTTTTGGCCAACGCCATCTCGCCCACTTCGTCCAATTGCTCAGGCAGGGCTTCCATATCGGGCAAATCGACCACCGGCTCAATCTCCGCTTCCGGGATCAGCCCCGTCTGGCCGGCAACAAGCTGCTCATAATGATGGGCAAAGGTCTCAATAAAAAGGGGCGGCAAAGCGGCCGCCTCCATGCGTGCTCTAAATGGAGCAAATTGGGTATGTGTACTCACTCGATATTCCTCCTGCAAAAAGGACCACGGACCATGGACGACAGACGATAGACGGCGGACGATAAATCTAGCCCAATTGCCGACAAACCTGTTTTAGAGTCCATCACGTTTCACGTTTTCCGTTTTCCGTTTTCTCCATCAATCTTTTCAAAATGCGCCGTGCATCCTTGTCTCGTGGATTGCTTTGAACAGCGCGGCGAAACCAGTGAATGGCCTGCTCTGTGTCCTGGCGGTCGCGGTAAATCAGGCCAATATTGTAGGCCACGCTGGGGGCCGCCGCATTAAGGGCCAGCGCCTGTTCAAAAGCGGCGATAGCCTGCTGCTGCTGTTCGTCCCTGGCCAGCACCGGGTTGCCCAAATAGGCCGCCCCCAGATTGGTCCAAATCATGGCGTTATCCGGGGTTAGTTGACGCAGTGGTTCTAAAACAGCCACGGCTTGCTTAAACTGTTTATGCAAAATATAAGCGCCGGCCAGGTTAATGCCCGCGTCCACATGATCCGGTTCCAGTTGGTGGGCCTGCTGCAACAAAGGCAGCGCCTCATTCACCTGACCTCGGTGAAGCAGGGTCGTTCCCTGCTGAAACAATTCATTAAAGCTATTGATTGGTTCATCCATATGTATGCCTATTTTACACAATTACTTTATCTTCTACACGCGGCGCGGCAGCCAGAGCAGCAAACCGGATAGCATAAAGCCACCCAGCAAAAGCAGCAGCCAGAGGCCGCTTTCCTGCCAGAATTGGGTTAGGGGGGAACGGGGTTCCAGGCTGCGTAGCCAGTCCCGGTTCAACTCATCGAGGGTCAGGCCCAGCGCCCGCTCAACGCCGGAGTGGCAGTCGGCCCCGTCGGCAAAGGCACCGATCAGGCCCAGTACTCCCTGGTTGCCGTACCGAGCCTGGATGTAGCGGATGACAGAAACGCTTTGGGCATAAGCCAGCAGGGCACGTTCTTCACGGTCAGGAAAAGCGTGACACAGTTCAGTCAGGGGGATAGTGGAACGGCCGTTTACCGCCTGAGTCAATACTAGTTCATACGAGGGAGTAGGGCTGCTCTCCATATAGGTGGCCAGACCCTCATTAAACCATTGGGGAATCTGGTCATAATTGGGGCCGGTGGCCTGGTATAAAAAGAGGTGGGCCATTTCGTGGGGGATAGACTGGCGCAAATCGGCGGGAGCAGTACGGATGTTAACGGCCGTTACTAACAATACCCCCAACTCCGGATGAGCATGAGCGCCCACCCAATCTCGCCCCGTCAGGCGCAGGGCGGCCCGCAGATCGGCCGAGGTGGGGTAGAGGTAAAGGTCAAAAGCGACCGCTTCCGGCACGGGCAAAAGCTGGCGCACACGAGGCAGCGATTCGGCCACAATATCCAGTGCCAACTGACCCATGGCCAGGTCAGCCCCGACCCAGTAAGCCGTTACGCCATGCTGCGTCAACGTCTGCCACTCGAACTGGTCGTCGCTGTAGGCGATTGTTGCGGCCGGCACCTCTACGACCGTGCCATCAGTCAGGGTGACGCGCCACCAGTAAGCCACGTCGGCAAACGGAGGCAGGCGCAGCGTGGTCAGGTCTACCTGGTGGCTTACAGGCCACTGCGACGCGGCCGTTAACGGTAGCTCGACCGTAAACGTGTTGACGGCCGCCTCACTGCGAAAAAAGAGAACCAGCTCAGCCACCGCAGCCGGCTCCACCCCATCAGCATCCAAGACAAAGGTCATGCTCTGGCCAAAGGTGTAGCCGGCGTCTGAGACAAAGGGAGATGAAACGGCCGTTGTCCCGCTCTGCGCGTGAGAAAGCGCACCCACCGACAGCCAGGTGAAAGTAAGAAGTATGAAGTATGAAGTAAGAAGTACTGCTTTGAAATGTCTCACAACCTATCCGCCAATTTGTCCCTGGGTGCGTTTCATTTGAGCTAGAGCAAACCATTGTTAGCCGGGTTTCATTAACAATTCACAAATTCAACCATTCAGCCATTAATTATTTTGCCTTCGTCCTACAGTCCCCCCAGCGCAATCACCATGGCGACCGTCAGCGGGCTAAGCAGGGTGGACCCCACAACGATACTGGTAACAGCCTCCGGCTGCAAGTCAAACTCGGTAGCCAGGATAATGCTAAAAACGGCCGTAGGCATACTGGCCTCAATAATAGCCACCGAGCGGGTCAGGCCGGTCAAACCGAGGGCCCCCGCCACCAGCAGCCCTATCACCGGCCCCAGCAGCAGCCGGGCTGAGACGGCCGGCAAGGCCAGCCGCCATCTGGCTCGACCGCGCAGGTCGGCCATTTGCATCCCCAGCAGGAGCAGCATCACGGGGATGGCGCCGGCCCCGGCCACGTCGATACCGCGCAGCAGCGGGGCGGGAATGGGGATATTGTAAAGATAAACGATGACGGCCAAAACGGCCGCATGCAGCGGCGGCAAAAATAAAATACGCCGCAGCGCAGCCCGCCAGGGCAATCGTCCCATCGAGGCAATCAGGACGCCGATGGTGTAGGCCAAGACAGTACTGGTCATATAATAAACAACGGCCCGCGCCAGCCCATCCTGGCCATAGCGCAGCAGGTTGAGCGTCATGCCGTAGTTACCACCGTTAACAAACATGAGAACGATGAGAAAAGCGGCCGTTTCTATCCGATTAAAACGCAGCAGTCGGGCCAGCAGAAAGCCCACAACACCCACCAGCAAAATCGTCAACAGCGTAAAAAGCGCCATCCCCCCCAATTCGGCCACCGGCAGTTCTGAATTGACCAGGGAGGAAAAAACAAGGGCAGGACTCAAGCAGTAAAAAACAATGCTGGACAGGGTGCGCTTGTCCAGCCCCACCTGACGCTGTACCAGATAGCCCAATGCCGCCACCACAAAAATGGGGAATATGTTTTGCGTCAGGACGGCTAGAATATCATTCACGCGACTGCCAGTTTTCAGTAGTCAGTAATCAGTAGTCAGTAGAAAGTGAGAAGTAGAAAGTACTACGCACTACGCACTACTAATGGTATACCAAATAATCCCCATCGCCGTTCGGTTCAAAGTAATCATCGTCATCATCCAAACCGTCCATGATAGTGCCGGGAATGAGATTGCCGCCCAGCCAATCCAGCTCTTCCAGGGCGTCGCCGGCCGCCTGATGCAGACTCTCAAACTCCGGGTCTTCGATGAGGGAAGTCAGAACCCGGTAGGCGGTGTCGCCCCCAATTTGGCCGAGGGCATAAACGGCCGTTAAAGCCACTGCCGGCTCTTCACTCAACGCCAGCCGGGCCAGCATGGGCACGGCCTGCTCTTCACCAATGGTACCAGCCGCTCGTGCCGCTTCCGCCTGCATGTCCACGTCATCATTTTCTAACTCCTCCAGCACCGTTGGCAGCCAGCGCGGATCTGCGCTGCTGCCCATGGCAAAAACCGCACTCAACTGCGACTCAAAATTACCGCTGTGGTAGGCGATCAAAATCAGTTCCTCCACGCGGGGATGATTGGCCGCACTCATGGCCTCCAGGGCCGACCGTTTGACCGGAGGAGGGGTGTCAGCTTTGTCATATTCGGCCAGCAGCGTTTC
>JAWOIM010000144.1:0-4543 GCA_046484685.1 Chloroflexota bacterium
GCCAGGTAGTTAAGGAAGCCCAAATTTATGGGCCGCAGTTGGTTACCAAAGACGGGGTGGAAACGGCCGTTATTCTATCCTACACCGATTACCAGCAGTTGATCGCCAGGCAGCAAAAATTGTCAGAATTCTTTGGCAGATCCCCCCTGGTTGGTGTAGAGCTTGACCTGACCCGAGACAACAGCCCCAGCCGCTGAACAGGAGAGCGGTAACAGCTTGACCAGACCTTAAAGCGGTGCAAGGCACTGGCTGAACGCTTGTGGTCGTTGGTAATTTATTTATGCAGCCAGTGCCATGCACCTGTGTCATGAACATCATTTCCCTTTTAGACGAATTACAAGCCCTGGCCCGCACGGGGCTGCATTTTGCCAACAATGAGTATGACCGGGTGCGGTACGAGCGGCTGTTGACGCTGGCCACGCAACCGTATGCCGACTGGTTGGAGCTGCCGGCGGCAGACATTCAGGCCCGTTTTGCTCAGGAGGTGGGCTGCATCACGCCTAAGCTGGGGGCCGACGCCGCTATTTTCAACGAGCAGGGGGAAATCCTGCTGATGGAGCGGGTGGATGGCAGCGGCTGGTGTTTGCCCTGTGGCTGGGTTGAGGTGGGCGAACGGCCGATCGACGCCGCCGTCCGTGAAGTACGCGAAGAAACGGGGCTGGAGGTGGTGGTCAAGCAGTTGGTGGGTGTTTTTACACGCCCGGCCGGCCCGCAAAATGGGCCGCACGCCATGGTCGCCGTCGTGCATTTGTGCGAAATTGTGGCTGGGGAACTGCGGCTTTCTCACGAGGGCACGGCTTTGCGCTATTGGCCCATTGAGGCCGTTTCCCATTGGCATCCCAACCATGACAAATACGCTCGTGTGGCCTATGAGATGTGGCGGTCAGAGCGATTGTTGGCGGCCGTATCCGACTAGTGCCCAGAATTTATGATTTTGCAGGTTCGTAGTAACGGCTACTTCGGCTGCGCTCAGCACATGTTTAGCCGTCTGACCGCTGAAGCGGTTACTACAAACCACCCCGCAAATTTAGAAAGTTGAGGTACTAGTGCCGGTAAACGGTAATCGGTAAACGGTAAACGGTGGGGTGTTCTCTCTGGTAGAATTTACCCGCTTTTACTTACAAACGGTCAAAGGCAACACGGGCTGCGTCCAGGACGGGTTCGTTTTTCCACAGGCCAAATAGCATAAACCGGCCTATAGGTTGCGGTGGTTGGTTAGGGTGTGTCAGGCGATGGTAATGAATTTTCTCCGGTGAGAGACCATATTCATTGGCAAAGGCGGTAAGCTCATCGCGGATCTGTTTTTCGATGTAGGGGAGGGGAAACGGCCGTAATATTATCCCGTCCGCCTCACAGTTACTGCCCTTTTCACATTGGCAGTTTCGCAAAATCCCTCCTTCTTCCGGGTTCAATTCCCAGATACGCATGGCCAATTGGCGCTCCCGTTTACCCAGCATATAAGCGGCCACAACGGTTGTATCCAACACCACTTCCAGGCGCACTGCTTTTGGTCCCCGGCGGATGAGAGGAGTTGGTTTCGGCTTGGGCTTTGGTTTAGGTTTAGGCGGCGGTGGTTTGGTTCGGCCGGGTGTGCGGGCCGGTGTGGGTTTGGGCTGAGGGGCCGGTGGCGGTTCTGGCTCCGGCTTTGGTGGGGACTGG
This sequence comes from Chloroflexota bacterium, assembly GCA_046484685.1. Classification (GTDB taxonomy): domain Bacteria; phylum Chloroflexota; class Anaerolineae; order Promineifilales; family Promineifilaceae; genus SLGK01. The sequence continues at coordinate 1,660 of JAWOIM010000144.1, forward strand.
GTGGTCAGGTCTACGGGACGGCCGTCGTTGGCATGACATAAGCCCCGATGTTCGTGGCAGGTGTGCCGGCCGCAGTCGGGGCAGGTCAACTGGCTGTGGCGGCAAAGCGGCTGGTGGCAAACATCGCAACTGCCCAGCTCATGGGCACAATCCTGGCAAAAAACACGCTTACAATCAATACAGGCCGGGGCCAGGCACTCTTCGTGGGCCAGGTGGCCGTTGTGACAGAGGTAAAGGCGTTGGGCGGGGCGGTCACACACCTGGCATTGTAGCGATTCTAACTGGTGGTGCAGCGGATCCCAGACGGCGTAGGTGCTGATGCGGGTGCTGCGGTTGGCAATTCCTACGGCCTGGATTAGTTTGGGCTGCTGGATGACCAATAAATTAAGCAGGGTGAGATTGATGCGTACCTGGTACCGTTCGGCCAGGTCGGCCAGTTTATGGGTGCGTTCGGTTTGTACCGCCGTTAGTTTGTCTTGTAAACCGGGGCGGCGCTCGTCGGATGCGCTTTTTAGGCGGGTCTGTAAATCTTTTTCTAATGTATCGTAGTAGTCGGCCAGGCGGGCTTCGTCAAGCTGACGAAAGCGGGTGACGCGCTTTTGCAGGCTGTTCAGGTCGGCCCGCATCTCTTGTAGTACGGCCGTTTTGGCCCGTTCCAGCAGGGCCGAGAGGGTGGTTTCGTCCAGGGGGGCTTTTAGCTGGGTGCCGTCTTTGGGCTGCCAGCGCAGGGGGGCATCGGGCAGGGCGGTCAGGGCATCATCGGCATAGACGGCCGTGGCCCGGCTTTCGATCAGGTCTGCATCGATAACAGGGCTGCCGCTGTGGACATCCATCAATACGGAAACCAGCCGCTCTTGTTTGTCATCGCTGAGAATGGCCGCCTTGAAGTTAAAGCGTACATAGAAGCTGCGCACGCGGGAGACGGTGGAGCGCTTTTGGGGCTGGGCGCGGGCGTTGAGAATGGCCCAATTCTTGATGGCCATCTCGTCTATGCCCTTCTTGTCCAGGCGCAAATTGTTGATGGAGAGGCAGGTGGAGGCAAACCGGTTGTGGGCCTCCCGCACCATTTTTTCTACCAGGGGATGATTATAGCCCAGACGAATGGCTTCTTCCCGTTCGGTGTCGGTGAAAGCCAGTTGCAGGTAGGCGGGCATATCCCACCGTTCGGCCACTGCTTCCGGCAATATGACTTCGTAGATGCGGTAGGCCGGTGGTTCGACCAGGCTGCCGGCCTCTTCTAAATAATCCAGGACAAAGGTTTCTAAATCACTCATTCTTTTTCAACAGATTTCGCTGATGGCGTAGATTGGGTAGCGCTTTTCCAGGCGTTGACTAATCGGTCGTATTCTAAAGATTTGGTGCCAAAGTTTAGCAGCAGACCGCGCTCGTAGCCGGAGGCCCGCAAATAATTGATGACCTGGGCTTTCTCCTGGCCGCCGATTGTGCGAAGGGCTTTTAATTCGACGATAATGTTGGTGAAACAGACGAAATCGGCGCGGTAAGGGGTGCGTAATGGTTGTCCCTTGTAGCTAATCGGCAAATCTACCTCATGAATGTAGGGTATTTGGCGCAGGTCAAATTCAATAGCCAGCGCTTCATGATAAACTGCTTCCAGAAAACCTGGCCCCAACTCCTTATGCACCGCCATCGCTGCCCCAATAATGGCATACGTTTGCGGATCCCTTGTCATAGATGACCTCCTTTTCTGATTTATCAACAGATTACGCAGATTTCGCAGATTATTTTTATTCTTATTAAAATCTGCGTAATCTGCGTAATCTTTGAAATTCACATTATGCGGTAAAGTCTTCACCGAAGAGGGTGTCATCGAAGGATTGGATGCGGCGCATGGTGTCGCGGGCGGCCAGCAGGCGCTCGCCCAGTTCGCTCATGCCGCTTTCCAGGCCGGTTTCATCCTCACTCTTGAGCCACACTTCCAGCAGCATTTCTTCAAAATCCTGTTCCTGCGTCATGTAGCCCAAAATCATCTCCATTTCGCCAATGACCAGTTCAAACATATTCAGCTTGCGATCCAAAATATTGAGCAGGTAATCCTCAATCGTGCCTTGCGCCGACAGGTTGAAAATCTCCACCTGTTTGTCCTGGCCTACCCGGTGAATACGGCCGACTCGCTGCTCAATACGCTGTGGATTCCAGGGCAGGTCAAAGTTAACCATCACGTGGCAAAATTGCAGATTACGCCCTTCCCCGGCCGCTTCGGTGGAGAGCAGGACCCGCCCTTCTTCCTCGAAACGGCGAATGGCCTCATCCTTTTGCTGAATGGACAGGCCCCCGTAATAAGGGATAAACTCAATGCCGGCCGCAGACAACCGGTCGGCCAGAGCATCCAGCGTGGCCTGAAAATGGGTGAAGATAAGCACCTTATCCTGCCCGGCACTGCGCAAAATTTTGAGCAGCGCCTCCGCTTTGGCCCAATCGGTGATCGCCTCCGCTTCAGCCACCAGCCCTTGCAGCTTCTCTTTGTAGGCTTTCCAGGCGGGTTGATCGGCCAGCTTACGCAGCGTGTGGGCCACGGCCGGGGCGCTGCTGCCAATCTCCCGCTGCAAAATGCCCAGTGTCAACTTGCGGGCACCGCTGTCTCGTCCATCTTGCAGGACCTGGCGCACAAACTGACTCACGTTTTGGTAAAGGCTTTGCTCGGCCGGTGACAGGGCCAACTGGATGGTATGTGCCCGGCGCGGGGGCAGCTTGACATTGACCTGGCCCCGGCTGTGGCGAATCATGACGTCGGCCATTAGCTCCCGCAGCAGGCCGCGATTTTTGGGGGAGTGGGGATCACCCCGAACCACAAACTGGCGGCGAAACTCCTGAGGCGTCTTTAACTGGCCGGGCTTGAGGATCGTAATCAGATTGTACAGCTCTT
>JAWOIM010000180.1:0-4693 GCA_046484685.1 Chloroflexota bacterium
CAGCGTTCTATATACTTCTTTTTATGGCGGGTGAGCGATTGTTGTGCCGGAAACAGGTGGTTGTCGTCGGAATGTGGCGATAACTCAGCCGGTTAGCGCCAAAAACCCTGAAAAAATCAAATAACGGGGCTATTCCACCAATTATTTTCACGGGACGTTTCACAGGACGATTGTTGGGACGTTTAGGGGACGGCCGTCTTTTAAGCTAGGCACAGTTTATTAATTTCAGCGGATTCGATCGCAGAAGGCGACAAGGGTCCAAGTTATAGGAGTAACAGCCATGCTTAACCAATCCCCCTTTTTTATCCAGGAGTCAGTTTACCGGCGCGGCCGGCGGCCGGGTAAGGACATCGCCTTACCCCGCCCATTTATCACCCGAATAGACGCCCCGGTGCGGCGGCCGAAGGTGGGGCCGGCTGAAAAGAGCGGCACCCTTCAACTTGATCGAGGCGGCTATAACCAGCCCCACAATGACTTGCCGGGTATTATCCAGTTGCACTTCAATGAAAATCTGTTTGAGGCGGCCAGAGCAGCGACAGGCAGGTTTCAGGCGGCCGAATTAGTGGAAGCTTACCTGGCTAATATGCACAGCTACCCGACCAATGGCGTGCAACACCTGCAAGAAACGATTGCCTCCGGGCTGAATGTTGCCCCAGATAAGGTCGTCATCTCGCCCGGCAGCGCGGCCTTGCTGCGCGACCTGGTTTTTTACCTGCTCAAAAAGAATGACCTGCTGCTTGTTCCGGCTCCCAGTTGGAGTTTTTATGATACCCTGGTGGACCCGGTAGCGGCCAGGATTGATACCTTTCCCCTGCGGTCTACCGGAGATGCCTTTGTCTACGACAGGAACCTGATCGCAGCCAAAATCGAAGAAAGCCAGCCGAAGGTTGTGCTGATTTGCTCGCCCAATAACCCGACGGGCAATGTCCTGCCCCTGGATGATTTTCTGTGGCTGGCTCATGAATATCCCCAGGTGGACTTCATTTTTGATGAAGCTTACTATGGCTTTCATGAAGCATATGCGGCGGAACAGGAAAGAGAATTATTGGAAAGCACCGGCCGCAGAAACGTCTTTGTGGTCCGCACATTCTCCAAATTTTATGGGTTAGCTAATTTACGACTGGGCTTCTTGATTTGCAGTGAAGCGGACGGTCGGAATCTGCAAAAAATCTCACCGGTTTTCGGCCTGCCGTCGCTTGGCCAATCGTTGGCCGCCACCCGTTTTGCCGACGATGTGTATCGTATGCAAATGCAGCAGGAGTATGCCGAGGTGAATACCTACACTTATTCGGCGTTGCAGCAAATTCCCGGCTTCACCCCCTACCGGACATTAGCCAACTTCATCCTGGTGCAGCACGACGATCGTTGGGCGGCGCTGGACGAAACCCTGCTCGATTATGGGTACAAAATCAAGCGGGAGACGATCAACGGCGCCCGCAATTATTTCCGGATCACCTATGCGGATATGGCTACCATGAAAAATCTGGTAACTGCCATTCGCCAACTGGCAGGCCTGGAAACGGCCGCATAAGTGAAAGATGATGGTTGGTTCGTGATTGCTTACGAGCCGACAGTAAATTTGTAACGAATACCTACAAACAAGGAAGGTCCCTATGAACCCTATTATTAGAATCGCCAATGAACAAGATTGGGAGGCCATTGCCCAACTTAACTATGATACGTTTGCCCTGGAGTTGGGGCAGCACGAAGCCAATGAAGCGGGACGTCAAACAGACCGTCTGCATGATACCAATGTATACATAGTAGCCATCATGCAAGATGAGCTGGCGGGCATGTTGTCTATTACCCTGCCTTCAACAGCGCCATTCTCTACGTTGCAGCGCGTGCCGTTTATAAGTGAAGATATTCGCAGTAACCTGCATAAAACAGCAGAAATCAGGTTGCTGGCCGTGAAACCAACGCACAGAGGCCAGGGCGTCTTCAACCACCTGATGGTTGCGGCCATCCAGACCTGTTACCAGCATAACATTGACCGGGTACTCATCTCGGCTATTGAAAACCGTGTTTCATTGTATGGATATATGGGCTTCCAGGCGATTGGTGAACCGGTAGTGGAAGGCACGGCCGTTTATCTACCCATGATCATCACTCGCCAGAGCCTCGAATCATCCCCTTACGCGCAAAAGCTGGCCCGGATGGGCGGCGTGCCGGAGGCAGCATGAGCCAATTCGAGCTGGTTATCTTTGATTGTGACGGCGTCCTGGTAGACAGCGAGGGTATTACAACTCGCGTATTGGCTGCCATGCTCAATGAGATGGGTCTGGGTATTTCAGCCGATAAGCTTTATGATTCCTTTCACGGCCGTTCGCTGGCCCAATGGCTGGCGCTTATTGCTGATATGTTAGCAGAACCAGTTCCTGAGACGTTCGTGCCTGCTTTGAGAGAGCGAGCAGCGGCTGCGCTGTGGGCAGAGGTCACCCCCATTGCCGGTGTTGCGGATGTCCTGGCTGGCCTGCAAATCCCCTTTTGCGTGGCTTCCAGCGGTGATTACGAAAAGATGAAGCTGACGCTGGGGAAAACGGGACTGTTAGCCTGGTTTGGTACCAATATCTTCAGCATCACCGATGTCGAAAAGCCCAAACCGGCTCCCGACATCTACCTTCATGCGGCGCGTCAAAATGGCGTTGATCCCCACGCCTGTGTGGTTATTGAAGACTCCGCCACGGGTGTCCAGGCCGGCGTGGCCGCGGGCATGACAGTTTTTGGCTTTGCTGCCCAGACGCCAGCGCAGCAGTTATGCAAAGCAGGCGCGCAGGCTATATTTACGGACATGACCCAACTGCCGCACCTGTTGGCATCGCCTGATACGCAAAAAAAACAATATCACCGTTTAAATAAATTACAGATGCGAAACAATTCTCAGGGTAGAGTATAGCAAGAGATCGGGGGGCGTAGACCTGACAGGTTTGGTGCAAGCAAAGCTTGCCAACCTGTCAGGTCTTCCACAAAACGCTGCCATACTCGTCAGGGCAGCACCACTACATCATAGGGCAGCGTGGGCACGACTTCCCGGTTATTGCGGAATTCTTGAACGAAGCCATGAACACGAACGGCCGTTCCCGCTTGACCCAGGGCGGTATGGTTGGGAATACGTTCCAGCGTATTATGCCAGATGAAGACGGGCGTTTCGCCGCTGTCGTCGCGTACAAAGAGGCGTACACCGGCGCTGCCGCTCTCCACCCGTTCAATTGTGCCGCTAATGCTAACCAGTTCGCCCATATGCTGGCCCAGGTCGCCAATGGCGCGTGGCGTGCCAATCGCTCCACCGGGGGTCACGACTTTGACCTGGCTGCCAAAACGGGGTTCGATTTGGAGTTCGTCATTGAAGAGAGAGGTACGGCCGTTTACCGTTACGGTGGCCCCCAAATTCAACTGGGGCGCGTCCCAGCAGTCGTCATATACGTTGTGCCACATCAGCAGCGTAATACGGCCGCTGCCATCATCCAACGTAAAGCGGTAGCCGTGCGAAAAACTGGCCGTGGCCACAATCTGCCCTTGCAGCAGCACCTCTTCCGGCATGGTGGGGTCCAGGCTGCTGATGGTGCGGGCACTGGGCGTGGCTGTGGTCGGGGGCCGTAAGGTTGCCGACGGGGATGGTGTAACCGTTGCTGTCGGTAAAATGGTAGGTGTGGCTGTGACGGATGGGGTGGGTGTGACTGTTGCTGTTGGTGAAGCGGGTGGCGGTGTGGGCGAGGATGGAACGGCCGTGGGGGTGGCGGCGACTGCTGTCGTTGTTGGGCTGAGATCGGACGGCGGCGACACTTGTTCTATGAGCGCTGCTGCTTCTGGTTCAGCCGCAGCCGGCCCTTCTGTAGCCGGCAGCGCGGTCGTTGTGCAGCCCACCAAAAAAATTGTTAACAGACCCCACCCTAACCAAAATCGAGTCCCTTGCCTGCCTCTGGTCATCTCTATATGTCTAGCATTCATGAAACCCTCCATTGTTCACTGAATACTAATTGTTAAATACCGCTTACTGAAATGGCGGGAGTGGATGGGAGTCGAACCCACCGCTGCTCGCTCGGCGCGACCAGCCACCGATTTTGAAGACCGGGGCACCCACCGGGGCACAACCACTCCCTTTTCCGTGATCGGTAATCCGTAACCGGTTATCGGTGACCGGTAAGCGATTGTCGGATAACGGATCACTGTTTACGGATAACGGATTACCGTACGCGAAGCGGTCGCTCCGCGACATTACCGGCAAGCGTAAGTGTAGCGGAAAATGATCATTTTGCCAGCGAACTTGACAGACAGCAAAACATTAGATAAAATCTCCTTCGCTTAACAACATGGTAACGTCCCTGCCGGGATAGCTCAGTTGGTAGAGCACTGCACTGAAAATGCAGGTGTCCCCAGTTCGAGTCTGGGTCCTGGCACTAGAATGTTTTGGTATGCGGGCATAGTTCAGTGGTAGAACGTCTCCTTGCCAAGGAGAAGGTCACGAGTTCGAATCTCGTTGCCCGCTCTTTATCCCACAAGCAACGATGAGTTGCTTGTACTGTTCTAAAATGGCGACGTGGCCAAGCGGCAAGGCAAGGGTCTGCAAAACCCTGATCACGGGTTCAAATCCCGTCGTCGCCTCAAATTCAAGACAAACAAAGCAAGTCAACCGGCTTGCTTTTGTCATTTAAACCCTTCTCTTAGAGTTCAAATACCCAAAGGGCACGCTGTC
>JAWOIM010000206.1:0-7215 GCA_046484685.1 Chloroflexota bacterium
GCTTGGCCCGCTCTTTGCCGAACCAATTAGCCTGACGGTAGGGCAAATCATCAGCCAGACGCTCACCTATACGGTCGTTGAAGCCGACCTGCCCGGTCCGCTGCTCAACACGGTTGTGGTCAGCGGCACCAGTCCGTTAGGGAACGTGGTAACAGACAGCGATATGGCCGTCGTTCTCCTGAGCAGCCAACCGGCCATCTATATACTCAAGGAGGCCAGCGTGGCCAATGCCGGCATCAATGAGGTAATTACCTATACCTACACCGTCATGAATGTGGGGGATGTAACGCTGACGGGGGTAACGGCCGTTGACGACCGGCTCGGCCCCATTCTGCTGCTGACCGATACGCTGCCTTCTCTGGCCAGCACCAGCGGCGTCTTGACTTATACGGTGAGCGAGAGCGATTTGCCCGGTCCGTTGACCAACACGGTTACAGCGAGCGGCACGCCGCCGGTGGGCAGTCCGGTTACGGCCACCGCTGCCCTTTCCCTGCCGTTAACCAGTTCGCCGGCATTGGAAGTGGCCCTCACGGCCGTTCCCTCCCTGGCTCGACCGGGTGATATAATTACCTACAGCCTGAGCCTGACCAACAGCGGTGATGTAACCCTCCACAATCTGAGCAGCACCGTAACGGTTGCCGGTGGTTTTACCCTGCCTGACAGCCTGGCACCGGGCATCGTCCTGACTGTTGCCTACAGCTACACGGTCACGACCGCTGATCTACCAGGTCCGCTAACCAATACAGTAACGATTACGGCCGTACCCACCGCCAATGAGCCAATGACAGTCACAACGGCCGTTACCACGCACCTGGAACCGCACGCCATCTACCTGCCGCTTGTTATAAATTCAGTTGCCGCCAGTGATGCTGCTGATAACTGGCCTGACCATGGTGGTAATTGACTATGTTACCAGGCTTTTAATATGTTATCTGCCTTATTCAGCAACAACAATGAACTGCCGGGTGGCCTGGGCTAACTGGCCGTCGGCGCTGTATACGGTGACGGCAATGGTGAAACTGCTGCCCACGCGGGCGGCGTTAGTTGGCTCGACAAAAATTTCATGGCTGGGCGGCAGTGGGTCAATCACAACCGGGCCATCGGTGAAGCCGCCAATGCTCCATTCGGCGCGGACGGCGTTCTCGCTTAGCAGCGTGAAGTAGGTTTGCTGCCCCAGCGGCGCAGTGGCCGGTCCGTCGATACTGACGGCCGGCACAATGACGGTAAGGGTATTGTTGGGGCCGTCGCTACCTCTGGAAAGCAGCGAGCTGCCCAACAGGGCAGCGATAATCGTGCCCACCAGCCCAATCAGCGCCGCTACCACAATAGGGGATAGTTTCTCTTTTGGCTCTTTCGCTTCTGATGTCATGGTGTATTATTCCCAGGCTCATTTTTTGACGGCAAACAGGTAAGTTTCCTGCCCAAATGTCAATTGCATGGTGTCATTAGGCGGCCAGTATGAGGAAATGGGCAGATAGATGTAGGCGCCGTCGGTTTCAGCGCCGGCGCTGTTCAAAACGACAGCCAGATTGTTGTTATGCCAATAAACCGCCAGCGGGTTCAGCGCTTCAATTTCCGCGGCCCAAAACGCTTCTGGTATTTCGTCAGACAACGTTTCCCCCCTTACCTCTGCTTTGTTGAAGCTGATGACCGTGTCCAGGGCGGCGCTGATCAATCTCTCGTCCAGGTGTTGGTCATTGGCCCCTTCTGCCGGAGCGGGTTCGCCGGCACAAGCGCCTGCCAGCAGGCTCGCTATCAAGAGGGTGATCAGGTGTTTAAGGTTCATACGATTTCGCCTCCAAATTCGCCCCTTCTGTATTGGGCACAAGTGGGTAAAAAAACCTCACCCCAGAGAGCGCAGAGGGCACAGAGATATGCTCTCTAATCCTCTGTGTTCTCCGTGTACTCTGTGGTTCAATTAATTCGTGACCCTTACAAAAATCCGCTCCTACCCCCAATCTGCTGTCCTCATTTCTGGGTGGGGAATACGGCCGTTTGCGATTTATGATTATGACAGTGTACTATGAGAATCCCCGTTGATTCGACCAAGCTACATAAATCAATCTATTGTACTAAACCTTGTACATCACGATAGTATAAAATAATCGCCTGCCTGGGTCAATTCTCGGTGGTGCAAGGCACTGGCCGCCAGGATTCTGGTAAACAACGGCCACTTCGACCGGCTCAGTGCAGGCCGTTCGGCCAGTGCCTCGCACCGCACCAACACATTGCAATCCGGATCTTTAGCTGCCGGATAGCTGATTTTTGTCACTGGTTGGCACTGCCTTTTTCCTTATCCTCAAGGGCATGAAAACGTTATCGAAGGTTGAAGGCACAACACGCTCGTTTATCATGGCCGATGTCGATCCGGTCCAGCAGGATGCCATCCGCGATCTGTATTACACGCCTGTGGCCGAAGGGTTTGCCAAACAGTATACGGCCGATACACCCCATCTCGACCAGATTTACCAAAATTTCGCCCGGTACGCGGCCGAGATGGTGCAGCAGGCCAGCGGCCTCACCCTCGTCCCCTGGCAGGAATCCCTGCTCGCCTTTTTGCAACTGGTTGAGGGTCAGGAGATTGAGTGGTGGCTGATCGGCAGCGGGGCGCTGGCCGTACGCGGCGCCGACCTCATGCCCCGCGACCTGGACCTGATAACCGACGCGGCCGGGGCCGTCCGGCTGGGCCAACTGCTGCTGGATTACCTGGTAGAGCCGGTGCAATATTCAGAAGGCTGGATTGGCAACTGGTTTGGCCGGGCCTTTTTACACGCCCGCCTGGAATGGGTGGGCGCTGTGGCTGCCGGCGTTGACACCCCCTACGTGACCGATTTTGGGCCGGCAGCGGCCGCCAAACGGGAATTGGTAAGCTGGCGCGGCTACCCCATCTACCTGCCCCCGCTCGACTTGCAACTGGCCGTCACCGAACGGCGCGGCCTGACGGCGCGGGCAGACCAGCTCCGCCGTTTGATGACAACGGCCCCGTAGTTGCCCGACTGCGGCCAGAACGTTGGCTCCTCTGGATTTCGGGGAGTGATTCGTAGTGCGTAATGCGTAGTGCGTAGCATTCTCTGGTTACGCACTACGCACTATTAGTTATAATTTCTAAAGACCCAAAACGTTAACGGTCATACACGTTGTCAATATCAATCGTTTCGCTGTAGCCCCAGCCCTGCCCGCGCCGGATGTTTAACTGCGTGGGAGAAATAACCACCAGCCGCCCCCATTGTGCTTCGGCTTTCTGCAACAGACCTAAATCAGGCAGATTATCGGCGCTGTTCAGGGCCACAGCCCGGCCCCGTAACTGCCAGGCCGCGGTGGAAACCATAGCCTCAGATTGATTTTCCAGATTGAGCAGATGATCAGAAGTGGCCGGCAGCAGCAGATATAACTGCATACCGGCGGCTTCACAAGGCAGCAGGCTGGCTTGAAGTCCCGCCGGACCATATGTGGCCAGGGTGGCGGTCTGAGCCGAAGCGAGCGTTTCTATCACCCGTTGACGCAAATGATCTAACATATTACACCTGCCAGCAGAGAAGCATATTGATCAACAATCGTGTGCCTAGCATACCATTGCACGGGTGGGCCTGGCCTCTAACTTTGGTTACGTTTTTGGGGGATGCGCCTACAACGATAGATGTTAAGAAAAACATTTTGGGTGCAGGGGCGTACCCTTGTGGTCGCCCTCAACTGGGCAGGCACAAGGCACTGCCCCTACCCAAAATCATTATCTGATGATCTGTATCAAGGCACAAGGCCCAGTTGGCGGGCGCGGGCTACGGCTGCGGTGCGGTTCTGAACCTCCAGCTTGCTGAGGATATGGTTCAGGTGGCCTTTGACCGTGCCCAGGCTGATGATCAGTTGGTCGGCGATGGCCTGGTTTGAGGCACCGTCCGCTACCAGGCGCAAAATCTCCAGTTCGCGGGTGGTGAGGTCGTCAAGTCCGGCCACGGCAGCCGGCCTGGTGTCCATTTGGGTAAGCAGGGCGGCCACATAGGGTGTGGGTGACCTGATTTTGGCCAGGAGGTGGCGCAGGGGACGGCCTTCGTTAATGAAAAGACGGCCGTATTGCTCCGGTTCGGCCAGCGCCAGTGTGCGATTCAAACTGGCCAATGCCTGTTCGAACCGCTGCTTTTGGGCCAGGGCCAACGCCTGCAGCAGCCAAATTTCCAGAAGAGAACCGTGGCGGCCACTCTGTTCGGCCGGCGGCTGTAAGCGGGCAAGAAGCGCCCACGCCTCATCCGGCTGTCGTTGGGCCAGATAGAGACGCACCAGGGTGAGCAGCCCTATTTCGTGGTGAAAATCGGGTGGCGAATCCGGACCAATGCCCTGGTTTTCTAACCGCCAGCGGGCTTCTTGTAACGCACCTTCGGCCAGGAGCAGGCGGGCGGTAACGGCCGTTGCCACCATCTGTTCGGCCGACAGATTAAAACGGCGTACCAACTGCTCTGCCGCTGCCAGATGGGCATCCATTTGTGCCCGCTCCCCTTCAGTCTGGGCCAGCCGGGCCAGCGTCAGGTAAGCCTGGAGCGCCACACGGGGTTGTCCCCCCGGCCATACCTGGGGCAGCGCCGCTGCCAGCAGGCCCCGGGCTTCCGCGAGCTTATTCCGTTCATAAGCCAACATAGCCCGGCCAATAGCGGCATTGGCGGGCAGCGCCAGCCAGTTCCCTTCATCTCGTTCAGCCAGCCGCTCCACATGGTCCAGACAATTGGCGGCATCACGTAAACGACCCTGCGCCCAGCAGGCTTCCATCTGGCGCCACCAGGCAGTATAAGCCAGGTAAAAGTCGTCATGCTGTTCGCAGGTCAGCGCTGCCTGGCGCAAGGTAAGGCTGGCTGGGCCGGCCTGCCCCTCGGCCAACTGTGCCAATCCCAGACCAATCATGGCCACCTGACGCCAATGAATATCGTCAACCGGCAACTGTGTCAGAGCAGATTCCATCCAGGTGATGGCTGCGGCCGTTTGCAGGTGGGTGGCGGCCATGGTGCCCTGAATGGCCGCCCAACGGCCGCAATGCTGCCCCGCATCAGGATCATTAGGGGAGAGCGCAGCCACCTGCTGCCCCGCCAGATGAATTTGCTGCTCGGCTTCGGCCAGGCGATCATGCAGCAAAAGGATCCAGGCGTAGAGCAGGTCTAGCCCTAGGTGGGCCTGGCGCGTCTCGGATGGCAAGGCAGACAGCCAGAAGAGGGGCAGTTCTAAATGACCTTTGGGCCACAGTTGGTTAACGGCCGTTGCAATTAGCTCGGCCGCCATATCGTAATCGTGGGCATCCAGGGCGTGGTGGATGGCCTGTTCATTATACCCATTAGCCGCATACCAGCGGCCGGCCCGCCGGTGCAGTTCAGGGACAAGGTCGGGGTCGACTACTTGCAGGCGAGCCTGGAGTGTTTCAGCAAAAAGGGTGTGATAGCGGAACCATTGTCCGTTTTCGTCAAGGGAAATCAGGAACAGATTGTTGGCAACGAGATAATCCAGAATAGTCTGGGAATGGCGTCCGGCCGGCCGTTTATCCGACCAAATAATGGCATCACATAAAGGAGCGGTCAGGCGGCCAAGCAGGGAAGTGTGCAGCAAAAATCGTTGTATGTTCGCGGGCTGGCGCTGCCACGCTTCTTCAACCAGATAAGCAAAAATATGCCGGTTTGAACCACTAAAGGCGTGAATAAACTCGGTCGCTGCAGCCGGGTCTAGCCCGCGCAGAGAAAGAGCGGCTAACTGTAATCCGGCCACCCAGCCTTCAGTCCGTGCGGCCAGCAGTTCGGTTGCTGTCTGGGGCAAAGGTTGCTCAATAACTTGCTGCACAAATCGGGCTATTTCGGCAGCAGTGAAGCGCAAATCGACGGCACGAATCTCGTTTAGCTCGCCCCGCACACGCCAGCGGGCCAGGGAAAGGGGCGGATCACTGCGGCTGGCAATGACCAAGTGCAGTTGGGGCGGTGCATGGTCTAAAAGAAAGGCCAGCGCCGTGTGTACGGCCGGATTGCGGATAAGATGGTAATCATCCAAAATTAACCCTATCTTGCCATCTAGCCGGCTGAGATCATTAATGAGCAAGGTCAGAATGGTCTCTGCGGGCACCGTCTGGGAAGATTGCAGCCGGGGCAAAACCGCTTGCCCAACGGCCGGGTCTGCATTCTGCAGCGCCGCGCTCAGGTAAGTCAAAAAGCGCGTGAGATCGTTATCTTGTTTGTCCAGGGACAGCCAACCAAAATTAGGAATTATGAGGGATAAATTATGAACATTCCCTTCATCCTTCATAATTTTCAATTTATAATTCTCAATCCATTCGGCCAGCAGTGTTGTTTTGCCAAACCCGGCGGGGGCGGAAAGCAAGGTGAATTTACACGCCAGGCCGTTGTTTAGTTGGGTGATAAGACGGGAGCGGGTTACAAAGCCTGGGCGGATCTGCGGCTGGTATAGTTTGGTGGACAGCAACAGCTCATTCACAAACACCTCAATTAGCGGCTACACAGTGTGGCCACACTGTATGACTATAGGCCGCCAGGGACACTGATCCGTAACTAAAAATGGTGGTGCTTTTACCTTTGTCCTCTACTTCCCTTTCCATTTTCTTCTTGGGTTTTCTTTTGCGGTATGCCTTCCTTTTCTCGCGCTTCTTCGGTGACGGGAACAGCGTTTCCAGCCGGTACAATGCGCGACCCATACATATTGGCATACACCTGCGTAAACTCTGCGCCGAGAAACAGGATTTGCGCTGAGTAAAAGACCCACAACAGGATAACAACCAGCGTGCCGGCCGCCCCGTAGGTGGAGGTAACATCGCTGTTTCCCAGGTAAAGACCAATTGCAAACTGCCCCAATACAAAGAGAACGGCCGTGACGGCCGCTCCAATCCAGACGTCGCTCCAGGCTATCTCTACATCGGGCACCACTTTGAAGATAAGAGCAAAGACAACCGTGACGGCACTCAGGGAAATAAGCAGGTTAAGCAATTGGGTCAAAATAGGCAAGCCGGGAAGAAGGGCGCTAACAAAGTCGCCGACAGCGGCTAAGGCAGCGCTCATAAGCAACGATACCAGCAGCAGGAAGCTAACGCCAAGCACCATGGTAAAGGAAAAAAAGCGGTCTTTGATCATACCCAGAATGCCCCGGCCCGGTTTTGGCTCCACTTCCACTGCGCAACTCCGCCGAGGCGCTCCTCTATACGTCCGAGCGCGCGGTCGAGGAGTGCGCGGAGCTCGTCTCGGC